>NZ_JACSJQ010000004.1:0-207939 GCF_018617145.1 Exiguobacterium sp. s75 | reverse complement strand
TGATATAGCTCTTAAATTGACGAAGCTTGCGCTTCATTCAAAAATGGTAAAACTTTTTTTGCCTCATCGTTCAGTTTTCAAAGTTCGTCTGTCGCTCTTGGCGACTTCATTAATCTATCACGTTTTGATTGTTTTCGTCAACAACTTTTTCACAAATTGTTTTTCTGAAATAATCTTTTGCTGTGACAACGTTTATAACTATAATCTCTATTTACCACTTCGTCAATACAAAAAACAATAAAATTAAAAAAGATTTACTTCCCGTCAACATGACGAGAAGTAAACCTTCTGTTTTGTATTAATCGAGACGAACATAGCCCGTCTTCTCCACTAACGTTTGCCCATCCTCGCTTTCGAGCCATTGAAGAAAATCTTCATATTGCTTTGCTTTCTCATCCGTAGTCACCGCGTAGAATTCAGACGTCAGTGGATACGATCCATCCTGAATCGTTTCAACGGTCGGCTCAATTCCTTCTATACGAAGTAACTTGATTTTATGGTCCTTCACCATTTCTGTCGCATAGTATCTAAATGAGAATCCAATCGCATTTTTATGGTTCCGATACGATGAAGTTTGTTGAATGATTCCACCCATCCCTTCAGGAACATCTTCTACCGGCGCCTTCATGAGCTTTTGTTCGCCCATCATCTTTTGTAACGCCGTTTGACTGCCACTATCCTCCGGTCGCTGAAAAGCACGAATGGATTCCGAGTCCCCTCCGACCTCTTCCCAATTCCGAATGTCTCCTGAATAAATTCCCCGAACTTGTTCCATCGTCAAAGAATCGACCGGGTTATCTTCATGGACGAAGAACACAAATGCTTCCCTTCCAATCGGCGTCATATGTAGAGAAACGTTTTTTTGTTTCGCAATCTTCAATTGACGGTCAGATGGACCAGCGACGAAAATCAAGTCGGTCTGATCGTTCATCAGTCGGCTATACGCTTCCGGTGTTGTCGTCGACACGACTTTACTCGTTTGATCATTATATGGATCATACGTTTCCGAGTCCGGATAGACTGCTTCCACGAATGAAGCGTACATCGGATAGAGCGCTGTCGCTCCATCTAATCGCGGCAAACCTTCCTCAAACTTCACCGAAGCCTCGTGATCGAGTCTCGCCAATTGTTCTGAATCCGTGAACGGCTGATAATCCATCAACTCCACACCGCGTTCCTCAATCTTCAAACTATCTTGATACATATAATATCCTTTCACAGAAGCGAAGAGGATAGCACCGACTAACGCACCCCAGCCGAGAACTTTTCGAATCTTTTGTTTTGAAAAGGACGAAAAATCATAGAGTCCCATACATATGATTAGTAGAACGGCCATATACCATATCGTCCAAATAATCGGTCGCCCAAGTGTGATGGGGTCTCCCATCGTAAAAAGGGCGACGAAGACAGAAATCACAATCGTGACAAATAAAATAAAGACGGTTCCCACGCTAAATTTCAATAGTTTCATATAACTGATTTTCTCCTCATTGTTCCTATGAAAGGGAAGTTAAGCAATCTCATAAAGCACTGCCTCTACCCCGACCCCTTTCGTCGGTCTCGTGACCGTTCGAACATATCCTTTTTTCACTAAAAAACCAATGATGCTTCCAAGGTCGACACGGAGCTCATTCAAATTCGGATGTTCCATCAATTCTGAGAACGTCCACGCTCCGCCTTTCTCCTGCATCGTCTGAAGTAATAACAACGTCCCCGGCAACACTTTCGATTGAATCAAATGTTCCATGCCAATGACGACAAGGTGGATGCGCTGTTCAAGCGATTCTTGTCCTCCGACCAATTCATCGTGCAGCTTATAAATCTCGAGGTCAATGGCTCGTACCTGTTCCCACAATACGATTTCCGGATGAATCCCCGCCTCAAGAATCGAGAGGCGTGCCAGGTGAGTGAGGGCATGATGAATCTGAGTGAAGGCGTCTTGGAACTCCCCTTCTAAAAATAGATAACGTCCGTCTTCAAACCGACGCAACAACTTTGCGAAAGAGATTGAGAGTTGTAAACGTTGTTCCCGATTCGTTAAATTACGGTTGCGCTGTCGTAACTCTAAAATGTACTCATTTCGTTCGAACAAGACGATTCCGTCTTCAATCCAATGAATGGCTCGCCGATTTTCATTCAAGACAATCCACCGATCCATCATCGAGTCACTGACTACGTGCAGGACAATTTTTTCTTGACCGACCTGATAGTGTTTCACCGTCCAAAACGGTTCTGGTTTTGCTTCAATCACAATGAGCAGGCGATCCGACTGATCCGTCAACGGATCACGTGCCCGTTTTTTCTTCACCTCAATAATACCGAGTGTCGTTTTTAATGCAGCATATTCTGAGTAAATGGTGCGAGTCGCATATTCCATCGTCATCTGGACCCCTTCTCTCCCAATCGCAAGTTGACTATATATATGACGATTGTCATTTTCGATACGAATCAAATTCGCCCTCTTTTCAAAAAACTCCTGCCGAAAAAGTGCAGGAACTTCTCACTCGTTTGAAGATGAGCTATGATAGAGACAGACTATTGGAGGGATTCACTCATGAAAAAACGGGGGAACAAAATCAACCGCGCACGTAATATAGCATTACTTCTTATCTTCGGCGGGATCGGTGTCATGTATCTCGGTCTTCTCGCAAAATCCATCACCTGGCTCATGATTATTTTCATGCTTCTTGGATTTGTCATGGTACTTGCGAGCTCTGCTCTTTACTTCATCGTCGGGATGGCCTCGACAAAAGCCATCATCGTGACTTGTCCGAACTGTGAAAAAGAGACGAAGATGCTCGGACGCGTCGACTTATGTATGCACTGCGACGAGCCGCTCACAATCGACCGTTCACTCGAAGGAAAAGAATTCGATGAGAAATATAACAAACGTCAGTCACAACAAACGGACTAACACAAAAAACCACATCCGAGCCGTCGGATGTGGTTTTTTAATGTGTTTGCGATTGTTCAGACTGACAAGACGGGCACGTTCCGTACACTTCAAGACGGTGACGATCAACTTTGAATCCAGTCAATTGTGATGCAACCGATTCGATTTCATCTAATACAGGATAGTTAAAGTCGACGACTTTTCCACACGTATCACAGATGATGTGATAGTGCTTCGACGTCACAAAGTCAAAACGACTCGAGGCGTCCCCATAGTTCATCTCTTGAACGAGGCCCACCTCTTTAAAAACGCGCAAGTTGTTATATACAGTGGCCACACTCATATTTGGAAACCGTGCGGCAAGTGCCTTATAAATGTCATCCGCTGTCGGGTGACTATGCTCCGTGACGAGGTACTCCAAAATGGCCTGGCGCTGAGGCGTCATTCTGACTCCATGTTCCCGGAGCGACTGAACAGCATGGTCAAGCATTTCGCTTCCCACGTCAATCCCTCATTTCTTCTATAAAATTCATGCGAAATAGTTTTGAACATTAACTTATTTCTTACATAGTAATCTTTATAAATAGTGTACTGATTTCTCAACTACTCGTCAAACACTGAGCTTATGCGGTTGACGGCTATGATACAATAAGTGCGAATTTGAATAAGGAGGCAATACATATGACTACTTCATCAAATCGTCAGTCATCCGATGCATTATACCAAGATGCACTCACTCACATCGTCGGAGGTGTCAACAGTCCATCCCGCTCATTTAAAGCAGTTGGTGGCGGCGCCCCTGTTTATATGGAACGCGGCGAAGGCGCCTATTTCTATGATGTAGACGGGAATCGCTACATCGATTATTTGGCGGCATATGGTCCAATCATTACCGGCCATGCCCATCCACACATTCATGAAGCGCTTATGAACGCTTCTTCAAAAGGTTTATTATACGGGACACCACACCGTCTCGAGGTTGAATTTGCGAAGAAACTAAAACAAGCCATCCCTTCGATGGATAAGGTACGATTCACCAACTCCGGAACAGAAGCCGTCATGACGACGGTACGAGTCGCCCGTGCTTACACTGGTCGTGAACTTGTTGTGAAATTCAGCGGTTGTTACCACGGACATTCGGATCTCATGCTGATTGCAGCAGGTAGTGGTCCAGCGACGCTCGGTTCTCCGGACTCTGCAGGTGTAACAAAAGCCACTGCCAAAGAAGTCATCACCGTCCCGTTCAACGACGTCGAAGCGTATCGCGAGATGATGAAAGAATGGGGAGACCAGGTCGCTTGTGTGCTCGTCGAACCGATTGTCGGGAACTTCGGAATCGTTGAACCGAAGCCAGGTTTCCTCCAAGCTGTCAACGACATCACACATGAACACGGCGCACTCGTCATCTATGATGAAGTCATCACGGCGTTCCGTTTCACATACGGAAGTGCCCAACAAGTGTATGGCATCGAACCAGATATGACGGCACTTGGTAAAATCATCGGTGGTGGTCTACCGATCGGCGCTTACGGCGGGAAGGCTGAAATCATGGAGACGGTCGCCCCACTCGGACCTGCATATCAAGCCGGCACGATGGCCGGTAACCCGGCCTCGATGGCGACAGGAATCGCTTGCCTGGAAGTGCTCGAGCAACCTGGTGTCTATGAGAAATTAGACACACTCGGTGCGAAACTGGAAGCCGGCATCCGCGAGGCGGCAGAAAAGCATGATGTCACGATCACGCTCAACCGCTTAAAAGGTGCCCTTACCGTTTACTTCACGGATGAAATCGTCACCGACTATGAAGGTGCGGAAAAGTCAGATGGTGAGAAGTTCGGACGCTTCTTCAAGTTGATGCTTGAGAATGGCGTGAACTTGGCTCCATCAAAATATGAAGCCTGGTTCTTGACGACAGAGCATACGGAACAAGATATCGAAGAGACAATCGAAGCGGTCAATCGCTCGTTTGCCCAATTGTAAGAAGGAGATGCGCAAGCATCTCTTTTTTCCGTCTAAAAGGGGACATCTTCAAAAAAAGTGTCTCTTTTTACTGAGTACCGTCCCCCATTACAGTAGAACCAAGGAGGTGCTCACCATATGAAATTTAATGATTTTCCATTAAATGTCCGCTTACGACTCGTTTGCGGATTTTGCATTCGAATCGTCGGATCAGCCATTTTCCCATTCATGGCACTCTATTTCTCAGAAGAGTTGGGGAAAGTGCCAGCCGGTATCATCATGACCTCATTCGTTATCGTCGGTTACTTGACCGGTCTATTCGGTGGATACTTTTCCGATCGGTTCAATCGGAAGGTTGTCTTACAGATTGGTCAGGTGATTCAAATCATCTGTTTTCTTGGGATGACCATCGCGATTCACCCATCGAATAACTGGGCACTCATCGTTGCCATCCTCTACTTCGGACATGCCATTTCGAACGGATTGAACTATCCAGCTCTCGAGGCGATTGTCATCGATTCTATGGAAGAATCAAATCGAAAAGCCATCTACGTGTATGACTACTGGCTCGTCAATTTAGCGATTGCCGGAGGCGTCATGCTCGGCGGCGCCTTTTATCGCGACCATCGTTTCGCTCTCTTTATCGGTATGACGGTCATTCTCACTGTGACCACAATCATTCTTCAACGTTTCTTGGTCGACACATATACTGGCAACCGCTCAACACCGTCAAACCCGATTCATGGTGTCATCGAAAACTATAAAATCGCGTTACGCGACCGCCGATGGGTCACATTCGTATTTGGAAGTATGCTCGTCTTTTCGACCGAGTTTCATATGGCGAACTATATCGGTGTTCATTTAGCAGAGTCATTCGAAAGTCGTCAAATTCTCGGAATACCTGTTGATGGGGTTCGCATGATGGCGTTTATGCAACTAGAGAATACCTTGCTCGTCGTCGCCATCACGTTTGCGGTTACTGCGTTCGTCAAACGTTTCAAAGAGAAGACCATATTTTTCATTGGTTTATCGTTATATATCACAGCATACGCCGCCATTACCTCGATGAACTCCTTTATCGTCCTGACCGTACTCGCGATTATCTTCACAATTGGCGAACTCCTCTACTCGCCGATTCGACAAGTGAAACAGGTTGACCTCCTCGACCCTGAACGCCGTGCCTCTTATCTTGCATTCGGCGGCCTCACGTTCCACGGAGCCAAATTGGTTGCCGCGGCAGGCATTGTCGTCGGCGCGTTCATCGGTCCGGTCTTGATGAGCGGTTACATGTTCGTCTTCGGTGCCCTCGGTGCTTACTTGTATTATGTATCGCTCTATAAGATGCAACCTGCTCGCCAACTCGCTGCTTGACGTTTAACATGAAGACAAAACGGTAAAACAGTACGATGAAGGAGGCGAAGTACTTGCCTGCGATTGTTTTATTTGATGGCGATTGCAACTTCTGTGATGCCAGTGTTCAGTTCATCATTCGTCATGATCGACACGCCTCGATTCACTTTGCTTCGCTCCAAAGCGAGGTCGGTCAGTCGCTCCGAACACGACACCGGATCCCGGAATCAGTCGACAGCATCGTCTATATTGAGGAAGGGGTTCCTTACTTAAAATCAGACGCTGCGATTCGAATTGCCGAACACCTTGATGGCCGTTGGCGCCTGCTTCGACTCATTCGTTTCATACCTAGACCGATTCGTGATCATGGATATGCGTTATTCGCCAAACATCGGACACGTCTATTTGGGAAAAAGGAAGTGTGCACACTCCCTTCCCCGGATGTTCGTAAACGATTTTTAGACCGCTAAAAAAGTCGAGCCATTAATGGACTCGACTTTTTTATTATTCGACTACGGCTAAATCTTGAATCATATATAGGTCGTAATACGCCCCGCGACGACGCATCAACTCTTCATGCGTTCCCGTCTCCATGATTTGACCGTTATCCACGACGACGATTTGATCGGCGTCCGTAATGGTCGACAAGCGGTGGGCAACGATTAACGTCGTCCGTCCTTTCGTCAGACGGGCCAGCGAGTCTTGAATCATCGCTTCACTTTCTAAATCAAGCGCACTCGTCGCCTCGTCTAAAATCAAGATCGGTGGATTCTTCAAGAAGACACGTGCAATCGCAAGCCGCTGCTTCTGTCCACCAGACAGTTTGACACCTTTCTCCCCGACCGGTGTCGCATATCCGTCCTGTAGTTTCGAGATGAACTCATGGGCGTTCGCTGCCTTGGCCGCCGCGATGACTTCCTCATCCGTCGCATCCGGTTTCCCCATCCGAATATTCATGGCGACCGATTCGCTGAAGAGGACCGAATCCTGCATGACCATCCCAATCTGGTCGCGAAGTGCACGTAATTTGAAATCACGCACATCGATGGCGTCGATTTTGATGCTTCCATCCGTCACGTCATAGAAACGCGGAATCAAACTGACGAGTGTCGATTTCCCTCCACCGGACATTCCGACAAACGCCACGCGTTCCCCGGAGCGGATTTGAAGGTTCACATCGTTCAACGCTCGTGTCCCGTCCTGTTCATACGAAAAACTCACATGCTCAAGGTCGATTTTACCCGCTGTCGACAACGGGACGAACCCGTTCGGTTTCTCCTCGATATCATATGTCTCATCCAAGAACTCAAAGACACGGTCCATCGAAGCGACCGACTGCGTGAGTGTCGTCGCCGAGTTGACGAGACGACCGAGCGGCGCATAGAGTCGGTCGATATACGCGATGAACGCGACAAGCGTCCCGAGCGATACCGCTTCTTGAATGACGAGCCACGATGCCGTCGTGAAGATGAGGATTGGCGCGATGTCAGTGATGGTCGATACGACGACATACGTCTTGGCGTTCCAACTCGTATGTTTGAGTGCCGCGTTCAAGAAGCCACCGTTCTGTTGTTCAAATGCCTTATTCTCATATGGCTCTAGCGCAAAACTCCGAATGACCGCCATCCCGTTGACGCGCTCTGTCAAATGCCCTTGTAGGTCAGCGAGTGCCGCCGACCGTTCACGCGTCAAACGACGCAACCGTCCATAGAAATAGCGGACTGCGATCGCATAAAACGGAAGTGGTAAAATCGCAATCAGCGTGAGTTGCGGGTCAATCGTATACATGATCCCGATGGCGATAAGGATGGTGATCATGTCGAGCCAAATATTCATCAGCCCGGTGATGACGAAGTCTTTCGTCTGTTCGACGTCGTTGATAATCCGTGAAATGATTTGTCCCGTCTTATTGTTTGAATAATAGCGGAGTGACAACTTCTGGACGTGGTCGAATAACCGGTTCCGCACATCGAACAAGACACGCGTCGCGGCCCACTGCGCCAAATATTGACGCAAATACTCGATTGGCGGCTTGAGGACCAGGAAGACGAAGAAAACGATGCTGAATAACCAGACGAGCGTCGTGTAGTCCTGCTTCGGCGCATCATCCGTCAAATAGTTATCGATGACATATCTATAAAGTAACGGTAATCCGAGCGGGATAGAAAACTTTAAAATCCCGACGAAAATGGTGAGGGCAATCTGTTTCTTATACGGACGAACAAACTGCAAATAACGTTTAATACTACCCATAATGCCTCCTGACTTAAGAAAAAAAGCGGAGATGAGGAATCATCTCCGATAACGTGCTTCGTATTCGCGATACCATTCATCGACGAATGTTGGGTTGAACGGCCCTTTCCGTCCTCGAATCCAGTTGATCAGTTCTTGCACGTTCTGCTTCAAGATTCGATCAATCGCTTTCGGATAATTCATCTCGCGACGATGCCGCTCATATTCATCTTCATCTAAAATCGTATACGACATATCCGGGAACACCTTGATGTCCAAATCGTAATCGATGTATTTGATGGCACGTTCATCCCCATCAAATGTAGTCGGCGAACCTAGATTACAGTAGTAGTAAATCCCGTCTTCGCGAATCATACAGATGACATTGAACCAATACTCAGATGAAAAGTAGCAAATTGCCGGCTCTCGCGTTCTCCATTGCCGACCGTCTGACTCGCTGACCATGATGCGGTCATTGAATCCGATCATATCCGTTTTTGACGACTGAAGGACGAGCGTTTCTTCCCAAACGCGATGCAAAGTTCCGTTGTGCTTGTAGCTCTGTATCTCGATTTTGCTACCTGCTTTGGGAAATAAGCTCATAAGCTCCTCCTTTCCGCTATGATGCTATACAATTCTCATATTTAATTATAGCGACTTTCAGAACCAATGAAAAAGGAAATCTCTTATTTTCATGAATTTAGTGTTTTTTGGAAGGCCCGCGCCCGTTCTTGGAACATCGGCCGAAGCACGAAATACTCGACGAGTATGTTCGGAACATAGCTATCGAACGTTACTTCATCGATCATGACCGCCTTACCATCACGCGACTCAACCCGATGCACGTGTGTGAACCGCTTGAACGGAAACGGTAACGTCTTTCCTTGATCGCAGAATGCCTGGTTCCCCACAACGGTGATGGCACTGGTCCATGGCAGTTCCACCGGACCGACCCCAACGAACAACTTCACTTCATTCCCTTCGACCGAGGCGCCGTCCCCCTCTAAGCGTACTTTAGGAATCTTTGTCAGCTTCGTCAAAAGCGAGGCATCCTGTAACAAATCCCAAAGCACATCTACCGTCGTATCATATGTCGACTCTACCTCAAATCGTCTCACGTTCGTCACCTACCAATCGTTCTAATTTTTGTTGAGCAACAGAAACCGTCTTCACCTCGCGTTCCGAAGCGTCTAGCCAGACGACGTCATCCGTCGGAAGCGTATCGACACGATATAAATCGATATACCAAACGATATGAGAGAAGACATGCTTCACTTGCCCGAGATACGTTCCGTTAAGTTGTTCCCCCGTTCCTCGATCCATAAGCGGATATTGCCACATCCCAGCGAGCAACCCTTTGTCCGGTCGTTGTTCATATGCGATTTTTCCGTCTCTCTCGATGCATAGCGCGTCATACATTTCGACACGTGCTGCTCCCTTCTTCGTTTTGACCGGTAGCTCATCTTGTACATGATGCGCATATGCATAACAAGTGTCTTGCACGGGACAGAGCGAGCACATCGGATTTTTCGGTGTGCAGACCGTAGCACCCAACTCCATCACTCCCTCGTTAAAATCGGATGCGTGAGTCGGGTCCATCAATCGACGAACGACTTGTTCGAAGATTTTGCGTGTCTTCGGCAGTGCGATGTCGTCATAGATTCCGAATTGACGGGACATCACGCGCATGACGTTTCCATCCACAGCCGGCTCCGGTTGATTGTAGGCAATCGACAGTACGGCTCCCGTCGTATACGGTCCGACCCCTTTTAGTTTCTCGAAACGTTCTTTCTCCTCCGGGACGATTCCCTCGTAAACAGAAGCGACTTCTTTGACCGCTTCATGTAAGTTCCGGACGCGAGAGTAGTACCCGAGCCCTTCCCAATACTTTACGACCTCATCCGTGTCAGCAGCTGCGAGATCTTCGAGCGTCGGAAAGCGTTCCATGAACCGGTTGTAATATGGGATGACCGTATCGACTCGTGTCTGTTGCAACATCACTTCACTCACCCACACGCGATAAGGATTTTTCGCATGACGCCAAGGTAAATCACGCTTTTCGCGATTGAACCAGGTGACGAGTTCCTCATTAAAATGATGAATATTATAATTTGTGAACAATTTATCAAGATTAAGCATTGTGTTTCCCCTCGTTTTAAAAATATTGTATGATAAATAGGAATAGATGACGTAATTCTTTCATTATTGATGGAGGTGCTGACGCACATTGGATACTGCGACACACATTGGTATGGGACTTGGATTAAGTGCCATCGCGACGCTCAGCCCGGAAGTGTCAGGTGATGCACAACTGTTTTTAGCCATGACAGCCACGGCTCTCGTCGGCTCACATGCACCAGACTTCGACACCGTCTTTAAGTTAAAAGGAAATAGTACGTATTTACGCCAACATCGTGGTCGTTCACATGGAATCACCGCGCTTCTTGCTTGGCCAATCATCGTCAGCGCCGTCATCGGGACGGTCCTCGGCGTCAATCCTGCCTCTCTATGGGTCATGGCACAAATCGCCGTGTTGCTCCATGTCACGGTCGACTTGTTCAATGCCTACGGGACGCAAGCGCTACAACCTTTTTCGAAAAAATGGATCGGCTGGGGCGTGATCGGGACGTTTGATCCGTACTTGTTCTCCGCTTATTACGGTGCATATGCATTATGGATGATAACGGGTGCGACTGTCCCTATTTTTGCACTGCTTATTGCGCTTGTCATCAGTTACTATGCCATTCAGTTTAAATTACGTAACCGTGCGCTCGCTACCGTGGCGAGACACTTTGCAGGGGCACATGAATTGTTCATCTCACCAGGAATCGGTTGGGATGACTGGCATGTCGCCGTCCGTTTCCGCGATGGGCTCGGAGCTGTAAAAGTGAAAAAAGGCAAAGTCATCGAATGCGGTCGCTTCCGCGACAAACCGATGCCAGGAGAAGAAGACCTCCATTTCGTAGAGGCTCGGAAAAATGCTGACTTACAGGCGTTCCTCGAATTTTCTAAAATTCACACGTACACCGTGACACGCCATAACGGGATGATCGAATACCGCTTCACAAACTTGCGTTATTTCTCTAAAAACATGTATCCGTTTGTTGCCGTCGTTATCGTCGACGAGCAGACGAATGACGTGTTGTCATCGTTTACAGGTTGGGTGTTTAGTGAAGACAGCCTTCAGAAAAAATTGGTATACGAACAATAAAAAGTCGCTCAGATGAGCGACTTTTCTTATGCTTCCGATTCAGTGAATTGGAGCTCGAACTCGAATTTGACTTTCTTATCGACGAGGACACCACCCGCCTCAAGCGCTTGGTTCCACGTTAATCCATAGTCCTCACGGTTGAGCGACCCTTCTCCGGAGAAGGCGTGTTTCGTATTGCCCCATGGGTCTTTTGCGCTTCCCTCATACTCCACTTCAAACGTCTCTTCCCGAGTCGTTCCTCGAATCGTTAAATCCCCTGTCAATTCGAATTCTCCGCCTCCTTTTGAACGGAAAGAAGTTGAATGAAAGACGAGATGCGGATGTTCCTCGGCATTGAAGAAATCGCCTGAACGGAGGTGATTATCCCGATCCGTGTTGTTGGTGTCGATCGATGCTGCCTGAATCGTCACTTTCACACTCGCATTCGCTAAATCGCTCGGCTCACCGTTCGCCTTAATATCAAATTCTTTGAACTCGCCCTTCACCTTGGAAATCATCATGTGTTTGACCGTGAACGTGATCGAACTATGCGCCGGGTCAATCTGATATGTCTTAGCCATCGTGACTCACTCCTTATGGATGAATTAATGTGTACAATCTAGTCATTTCCACAAATCTTGAGTTCAAAACGTCTTTACAAAAGATTGACAAATTATTGTCAAAAAATTTTGACTTTTATCACATCATACCGTTACGATCAAAAAAAGGGAGTCGTTCGCTTACTGCTAAATGTAAGCGCATACATAACTCCTTTATCTCGTATGAAAAGGGAGGAAC
Organism: Exiguobacterium sp. s75; assembly: GCF_018617145.1. Lineage (GTDB taxonomy): Bacteria > Bacillota > Bacilli > Exiguobacteriales > Exiguobacteriaceae > Exiguobacterium > Exiguobacterium profundum. The sequence goes on along the minus strand of NZ_JACSJQ010000004.1, from coordinate 195,517 downwards.
GATCATGATTTATGAAGTACCGAACTCAGCAGGAACGAAAGTACAGTTTAAGGACCGTTATGAGAACTACATTAACGGAAAGTGGACCGCACCGGCTGGTGGAGAATACTTTGAAAACACATCTCCTGTAAATGGGAAAGTATTATGTGAAGTCGCCCGCTCAACGAAAGAGGATATTGAACTTGCTTTGGATGCCGCTCATGCAGCCAAAGACGATTGGGGCAAAACGTCTGTCACGGAACGTTCTGTCATCTTGAATAAAATTGCAGACCGCATGGAAGAGAACCTCGAAATGCTCGCCTACGCGGAAACATGGGAAAATGGGAAGGCCGTTCGGGAAACGCTCAACGCTGACCTTCCGCTCGCCATCGACCACTTCCGTTACTTCGCAGGGGTCATCCGCTCACAAGAAGGTGGCATCAGTGAACTCGACCATGATACGGTCGCCTATCATTTCCATGAGCCGCTCGGTGTCGTCGCTCAAATCATTCCGTGGAACTTCCCGATTTTGATGGCGGTGTGGAAACTCGCGCCGGCACTCGCTGCCGGAAACTGTGTCGTCTTAAAACCGGCAGAACAAACCCCTTCTTCAATCATGGTTCTCATGGAACTCATCGAAGATTTATTACCACCTGGTGTCATCAATATCGTGAACGGTTTCGGTCTCGAAGCAGGAAAACCGCTCGCATCGAGTGACCGTGTCGATAAAGTCGCCTTCACGGGTGAGACGACAACGGGTCGCCTCATTATGCAATACGCTTCTCAAAACATCATCCCTGTCACGCTTGAGCTTGGTGGAAAGTCACCAAACATCTTCTTTGCCGACATCATGGACGCGGATGACGATTTCTTTGATAAAGCGATTGAAGGTCTCGTCATGTTCGCCTTGAACCAAGGGGAAGTCTGTACGTGCCCATCTCGCGCCTTGATTCAAGAGTCGATTTATGACAAGTTCATGGAACGCGTGCTAGAACGCGTCAAAGCAATCAAGCTCGGCAACCCACTCGATGCCGATGTCATGATGGGTGCACAAGCGTCGAACGAACAGATGGAGAAAATCCTGTCTTATCTCCAAATCGGGAAAGACGAGGGCGCAGAATGCCTAATCGGTGGAGAGCGCAACATGATGGACGGAGAGCTCGCGGATGGGTATTACATTCAACCGACGATCTTCAAAGGCCATAACAAGATGCGAATCTTCCAAGAAGAGATTTTTGGACCGGTCTTATCCGTCACGACGTTCAAAGACGATGCGGAGGCACTCGCCATCGCGAACGATACGCTTTACGGACTCGGGGCAGGCGTGTGGACACGAGACATGAACCGTGCATATCGCTTCGGTCGTGAAATTCAAGCAGGACGTGTCTGGATCAACTGTTACCACTCCTATCCGGCACATGCTGCATTCGGTGGTTACAAAATGTCTGGGATTGGACGTGAGAACCATAAGATGATGCTCGGTCACTATCAGCGTACGAAAAACATGCTCGTCAGCTACAGCGAACAAAAACTCGGGTTCTTCTAAGATGGTGAGACGAGTCGAGGCCACCCCCGCCGCGCTCGAACTCATCGAACGTCTCAAATCGAAACACGGTCCCCTCCTCTTTCATCAGTCAGGAGGATGTTGTGACGGGAGTTCTCCCATGTGTTTCCCACGTGACGAGTTCATGGTGGGCGACCACGACGTTCTTCTCGGTGAAATCGGCGAGACGCCCTTCTATATCCATGAGAAACAGTATGATTATTGGAAACATACACAACTAATCATCGATGTGGTCGATGGTCGGGGTGGTATGTTTTCACTCGAAGGTGTCGAAGGGAAACGATTTTTAGGACGTTCTCGAGTCTTTACAAAAGAAGAGCGTGAGGCGCTGAAGCATGAAACCTAAGCAAAAGGACCCATTTCGATGGGTCCTTTATGATGTAGAAAACGATTATCCTCGATTGTAAAAAATATACATATGAATCATCTCGCTTCTTGTATAGTGGATACAAAGGGAGGGATTTGATGGCTTCACTACTAACAGAATTGTTCGAAGGTATTTTCGTCACCTTGATCAGCATATTCGCACCCATATTTCTCGTCCTCACACTCATCATCATCTATAAGGTCAAACGTTATCAAAACAGTCAATATTCTCAACAAACTCGACATTCTTACTTCAAAGTGGTTCAAGACACCGGTCTATTCGGAGAGTATCTATGTGTGGCGGAGATTGAGTCAAAGTTCTTTCAACCGTTGATTTTGACAAACCTGTATCTCCCCCATCCTTCTAAAAAAGATCGAACCACTGAGATCGATGTCATTCTGATCAACCAATCCGGGGTACATGTCATCGAATCTAAAAACTATAGCGGTTGGATATTCGGTCGGGCACGTGACCGATACTGGACACAGACACTCCCCCGCCGTAAAAAGCATCGTTTCTTCAATCCGATCAAACAAAATGAATTACATCTCAAAGCCATCGAGCAAGTGCTTGGAGTGGACCGAACCCATCTCCACTCATGGATTGTATTCAGCAATCGTTCGACGCTCAAACAAATCGAATCTGCCGAGGTCCCTGTGCTCAATCGCCAACAGTGGATCAAAGAGCTGATCACCTACCAAGATTTTATTTTCGATCTCGATGAGCAAGTCCGCCTGTACGAAATCTTACACTCCTTCACACAAGTCGACACGACTGTCACCTTGAAACATATCGAAGACATCAAATCGACAATCAAGCAGTAAACAAACATCCCCGTACTCAGATGAGCGCGGGGATGTTTCGTCATTTACTCTGCATTTTAAAGCGTAAATACAATTCGTTATAGTAAGCGTTCATGCGCTTCCCTAGGTTTTCATACACTTCAAGGTCCTGTGTCACTTCACGAGACGGGTAGAATCGTTCATCCGATGTGACTTCTTCATCCAAGAATTCGAGAGCCGCTTCGTTCGGTGTTGAGTATCCGACATAATCCGTGTTACGTGCCGCAATCTCAGCATCTAACATAAAGTCGATGAACTGATGTGCCCCGTCCACGTTTTTTGCCGTACTTGGGATGACGAGGTTATCAAACCAGAGATTCGTGCCTTCTTCCGGAATGACATACGTCAGTTCTTCGTTCTCATACATGATTTCTGACGCATCCCCGGACCAGACGACGGCTGCCGCTGCTTCACGGTTCGCCATCAGCATTTTGATTTCGTCTCCGACAATCGCTTTGATGTTCGGCCAAAGCGTCGTTAACTTTTCTTCCGCCTCAATCAACTCATCTTTATTCGTCGTGTTGAGGGAGTACCCAAGCGAGTTCAGGCCGAAGCCCATCACTTCACGTGTCCCGTCCGCAAGGAGAATGTCGTTCTCGAGCGGCATTTCCCAAAGATCGTTCCATGATGTGATCTCACCATCGACTAGTTCAGGATTGTAGACGATCCCGACCGTACCCCAGAAATAAGGGACCGAGTACTTGTTACCCGGGTCGAACGATTTATCGAGGAAACGCGGATCGATGTTATCAAAGTTTTCGAGTTTATCGTAATCGATCGGAAGAAGGAGGTTCTCCTCTCTCATCTTACTGATCGCATAATCGGATGGAACGGCGACATCAAAGGCCGTACCGCCTTGCTCAATTTTCGTAAGCATCGCTTCGTTCGAGTCGAACGTTTGATAAACGACCTTCAACCCGCTCTGCTCTTCGAACTCACCGATCAAGTCCTCATCGATATAATCTCCCCAGTTGTAGACGACCAGTGTGTTGTCGCCGCCGAATCCTTGCGCAGCATTCAGTTGCTGAATCCAAAGAAGGAGACCAAAGCTGACAATCAATGGCACAGCCAACATGATGACTAGTTTTTTCATCGTCTAACCTCCTTTGACCCTCGTTGCGCCAACACATAATATCCGATGACAAGTATGAGCGTGAAGAGGAACAGAATCGCAGACAACGCATTGATTTCAAGCGAGATACCTTGACGTGCCCGCGAATAGACTTCTACGGCGAGGGTCGTGAAGCCGTTCCCTGTCACGAAGAATGTGACAGCAAAGTCATCTAACGAATAGGTGAGTGCCGTGAAGAAACCGGCAAATACCCCTGGCGTGATATATGGCAGAATGACTTTCGTCAATACGTCCCACGTGCTGGCACCTAGGTCACGTGACGCATCAATCAACGTCGGACTCATCTCTTGAAGTTTTGGCAACACCAAGATGACGACAATCGGAACCGAGAAGGCGATGTGCGACAAGAGAACCGAATAAAAGCCTAACTGAATCCCTAGCATCGTGAAGAGGATCAAGAAGGAGGCCCCGATGATGACGTCCGGGCTCACGATCAAGACGTTGTTCAATGATAAGAGGGACGTCTTCGTATACTTTTGTTTCGCCGTATAGATGGCGAGTGCCCCGATGACACCGAGCACGGTCGAAATCGTCGCCGAGAGCAGCGCGATGACAATCGTATTCAAGACGATGACGAGAAGTCTCGTGTCCGTGAAGAGCGACTTGTACCATTCGAGGGTGAACCCTTCGAAGTTACTCATCGTTCCGCCACTGTTGAACGAGTAGAAGACCAAATATAGAATTGGCGCATACAAGATGAAGAACACGGCCGCCAAGTATAGATTTGATAATTTGAATCGTTTACGTTTCATCGACGAACCGCTCCTTTCGCACCCCAGTCACGTGTGACGACCATGACAAGAACCATCGCCAAGATGAGGAAGACGGCAATCGTCGAGCCCATCCCCCAGTTTTGCGTGACAAGGAATTGTTGTTCAATCGCTGTACCGAGTGTGATGACTCGGTTCCCGGCGATGAGTCGGGTGATCATGAAGAGCGATAATGCCGGAATAAAGACGATTTGAATCCCCGATTTGACACCGTCAAGCGTCAACGGGAAGATGACACGTCGGAATGTCGTCCAGTTCGATGCACCTAAATCACGGGATGCGTAGACGAGTGATGGCGGTAACTTCTCAATGGCGTTGTAAATCGGCAAAATCATGAACGGGATGAAGATGTATACAGAAACAAAGACGAAACTGAAATCGGTGAATAGAATCTGTTTCGTCCCAATACCGATGGCTTCTAAAAATTGATTCGTAATCCCGTACGTTCCAAAAATACCAAGGAACGCATACGCCTTTAACAACAAGTTAATCCATGACGGCAGCAAGATGAGCAAGAGCCAAAGCTGTTTATGCTTCGTCTTCGTCAACAAGTATGCCGTCGGATACCCGACGAGTAACGAGAAGAACGTAATGAGAAACGCATACCAGAACGACGAGAGCGTCATCGACAAATACGTCGACGTGAAGAACGTCTGATAGTTTTCTAAACTCAAATTCCCATCGATATCAAAAAAGGAATAATAGACGACGAGGACGAGTGGTGCGATGACGAACAAGGCGATCCAAATCCAATAGGTCGTCAAATATACCGTCTTTGCGGTCTGATTAGTTTGATTCATGAGGGACCTCCTCGTAGGATTCGAGACGACGGTCAAATTCTTCTTCTGTTTCACCTAGTCGCATGACGTGAATCGCTTCTTCGTCAAACGTCAATCCGATTTTTGATCCGACGATTGATTTCTTCGTCGAGTGGACGAGCCATTCGTTTCCTTCTTGGTCATAACAGCAAATCTCGTAGTGGACACCTCGGAACAATTGAGAATCGACGTCGACAACGAGTTTCGCTGCATCGACCGATGTCATCTCTAAGTCTTCCGGACGAATGATGACCTCAACTTTTTCATTGCGGTCAAATCCTTGGTCGACACAGTCAAACGTTTTACCAGCAAACGTGACGACATTGTCTTCCGGCATGACACCCGGCACGATATTGGATTCACCGATAAAGTCTGCGACGAAACGGTTGATCGGTTCATCATAAATATCAGTCGGTGTCCCACTCTGAACAATTTTCCCGTTGTTCATGACGAAAATCTCATCCGACATGGCGAGCGCCTCTTCTTGGTCGTGTGTGACAAAAATGAAGGTGATGCCAAGACGTTGCTGTAACTCACGAAGTTCATATTGCATCTCCGTACGAAGTTTCAAGTCTAAGGCAGAGAGCGGTTCATCGAGGAGAATGACCTCCGGCTCATTTACGATTGCGCGGGCGATGGCGACACGTTGGCGCTGTCCACCTGACATCTCATCGATTTCGCGCGAGCCGTATCCTTCTAAGTTAACAAACTTGAGAGCCTGCTCCACTTTCGCTTTCACATCTGCTTCTTTCAATTTTTTAATGCGGAGACCGAATGCGACATTCTCAAATACGTTTAAATGAGGAAACAGCGCATAATCTTGGAACACGGTGTTCACTTGTCGTTTGTTGGCCGGCACATCGTTGATCCGCTTCCCGCTGAAGTGAATATCTCCTTCGGTCGCATCGGTAAATCCGGCGATGAGACGCAAAATCGTCGTCTTCCCACATCCCGATGGACCGAGAAGCGTATAAAACTTCCCACGCTCAATCTCAAAACTGATATCTTCAAGGACGACTGTATCGTCGTAACGCTTTGACACGTGGTCAAAACGAATAATTGTCTCTGCATTCATGCTGTTTCCTCCTCTGTTGACTTATAAATATGAATGGGTCGCGACGATGAGACATTCACTCTCTCCATCGTTATCGTTGACGAGTTGATGCGAATCCGAAGCGACATAATAAAGGGTTTCCCCTGTCTTGGCAAAATATGTGTGGTTCCCTAATTTCAAGGCGATTTTGCCGGACAAGACGTATACGAGCGTCTCCGAACGCGAAGGCTCATATTGTTTGAACTCTCCATGTTTGAAAAATGTGACAAGGATGGGCTCCATCTCTTTTTCATTCGATTCCGGGATGAGCCATTCTGTCCGATATTTGCGTTCTTCATCCGTATAGATGGTGCGATCGTCAACGGTGTACACCACTTTTTGATTCAACTCTTCATCAAAAAACTCTTTCGGGGAACTCCCGAGGACATTCAATAAATCGAATAACGTTTCTAGTGAGGGAGAGCTTAAATCCCGCTCGATTTGAGAAATATAGCCTTTACTCAAATCGGTACGTTCCGCCAGCTCCTCTTGGGTCAATCCTTTTTTGATCCGGAGCCGCTTAATGTTTTGACCTACTTCCAACGACTGAACGCCTCCTTCGTGTTTAGTGAAACATGAGTTCAACTAAAGAAAGTTTATCTATACTATACTTTAAAACAAACTATTAGCGACCTTCATTATAACGAATTGTTGACGAATTGCAATAAAAAAATCACGCCCCAAGGACGTGACTCAGTGTAAGTTCCGTTCAGACATCAAATGCTTGAACTTTTCGTTTTTCGTTTGGAACAAATGGAGCTGTGCCCCATATGCATCAATCTGTTGAATGACGTATTGGAAAGCCTTTGCCTCTCCCGGATATGGTTCGCCCGCCTTGGCAAGTGAGGTCTCAAAATCTTCCCATAACACTTCGACCCACGTCACCGCTTCTGAATCGTTCAAGACGTCATTCTTCTCTTTTAAAATGACCGCGAGCCGTTCATATTGTTCGTTCCGGTTCATCGTTTCACCTCCGACAATTCTGAGAGCGGGATGGCCCGTTCTGTCATCTCACCTTCAAACGTCCCCCAGCCCATGACGCCGTTGACGAATTTCAAGCGAAACGGACGGTCATTGTAATTGACGACATATGTTTCACCTGGACGAAACGATGATGGGTCAATCAAATAGCTTTCGGCAATCGCAATCCGTCGAAGGACGACTTCAATTTCGCTGACCATGCCCATCTGTTCAGCCTTTCGTTTCCGTTCATGTAATGCTTGAATCTCTTGCTCTAACTCATATTTCGATAAGTCACTTAACCGCTTTTCCATATCGTTCACCTCGATGTAAGCGTATCAGATTTTACGAAAAAAGAAAAAGACGAGACTGAGTACGTGACTCAGTTCGCCTTGAAGTTGTAAAGTGGCTTGATGATTTGATCGATTTGAACGGCCGGTTCGATATAACGAACAATTTCTTTCATCGACTTATACACAAATGGTGATTCATCGATTGTCGATGGGCGAACTGATGTCGACCAGACACCTTCCATCGAACGTTTGAATTCTTTGAAATCGACGCGTTTCCGCGCGGCCGACCGAGACATGATCCGACCTGCGCCATGTGGACCCGAGAAGTTCCAGTCTGGATTCCCTTTCCCCGTACAGATGAGCGAACCGTCTCGCATGTTCATCGGAATGATGACTCGCTCTCCTTCTTGAGCGGAGATGGCCCCTTTTCGCAGGATCATCGCATCATGATCGATATAGTTATGGACGGTGTCGAATTGATCGACGATGTTCCAATTCATCGCTTCGACAATCACATCCGTCATCGCACGACGGTTCGCCGCCGCATATTGTTGAGCGATGCGCACGTCATGCATGTAATCGTCCATATCCGTCCCCTCCACATAAGCCAGGTCTCGAAATGGTTTACGTGACGCCCGCTCTGTTTCCAGATAAGCCGAGATTTCGTGTTGTCGACCTAAGGCTTTCAAACGCTCAATTTCTTCTTTTACATCATGTGTTTCCATCATGTGTTGAATCGCTCGCTCCTGATAGTGATCGGCAATCTGCACCCCAAGATGGCGCGAACCGGAATGAATGACGAGAAACGTACGTCCCGAGTCATCTCGGTTCACTTCAATAAAGTGGTTCCCCGAGCCGAGCGACCCGACCGAGCGCAAGGCTCGGTCGAGTTTATACGGCGCTCGCACCTCTTCTAGTGGAAGTTCAGATGCGTATGGGTGAACCTTCTCCCGAATGTTCATTCCACTCGGTACGAGTTCACGAATGAGGTCATCGAGTCGTTGAAAATCGATTCGCTTGGCTTTGATTTCCGTACAAAGCATCCCACACCCTAAATCGACACCGACCAGGTTTGGCACGACTTTGTCTTGAATCGTCATCGTCGTTCCAACGACCGACCCTTTCCCCGCATGCATGTCCGGCATGATCCGAATCGATGCCCCTTGTGTGAACGGTTGGTCGAGCAATGTTTCAATTTGATCCCGCGTCATATCATCGATTCGTTCGTTGAACACTTTGGCGCGGTTATATTTCCCCTTGATTTCCATGTGACCTCCTTAACTGATCGCTTGTTGTTTACTCTGTAATTCATGCATTCGGGCATAGACACCGCCATACTCGATGAGTGACTGGTGGTTGCCTCGCTCAATGATTCGACCGTGGTCGAGAACGAGAATCTGGTCCGCTTCCCGAATCGTTGAAAGTCGGTGCGCGATGACAAATGTCGTCCGACCGTACGTGAGTGTTTTGAGCGCATCCTGAATCAATGCCTCCGTCTCCGAGTCGACGCTCGCTGTCGCTTCATCGAGGACGAGGATGGCCGGGTCAAAGACGAGGGCGCGTGCGAAACTGATCAACTGTCGTTCTCCACTCGAGAGTGAAGCTCCACGCTCAATCACCGGTTCATCGATGCCTTGCGGTAGCTGCTTCACGAAACGGTCTGCCCCGACGGCTGTGAGTGCTTTCCATACCTGTTCGTCCGTAATCGTCTCATCGCCAAGCGTGACGTTCGTGCGAATCGTTCCAGTGAATAGGAACGGGTCTTGTAAGACGATCCCGAGATGGTCTCGTACCGCCTGCGTCGGTAGTTTTGTCACGTCCATGCCATCGATTCGGAGGACTCCGGCGGATGGGTCATAGAAACGCATGAGCAAGTTCATGATTGAGCTCTTCCCGCTTCCCGTATGTCCAACGAGTGCGACCGTTTCACCAGGAGCAGCGTGTAGTTCAATCTGTTGCAACACCGGTTTCCCTGCTTCATAACTGAACGTGACATCATCAAAGACGACATCCCCTTTAAAGCGTGGAAGACGTTCCGATGAGACCGGTTCCCCTTTTTCGTCGAGCAGTTGGAACATCCGGTCGGCCGAGACGAGCGCTTGTTGGAGTGGTGACAATTGGTTCATGATTTGTGTCACTGGCTCAAAGATCCGCGAGACATAGTCGATATACGCGTACAGAATCCCAAGTGTCAGGACACTTCCCGTACCGAGCGTTTGAGCCCCGACAAACCAGATGAGTAAGGCGAGCGCCATGTTTCGGAAGAAGTTGACGAGGTTGTGGCTCATCAACGCATCCAATTTCAACAGTTTCCGTCTCGTTTGGAAGTTGTCGCTGTTCTTCTCATTGAACTCGTCATAAACGAGATTTTCGCGGACGTATGATTGAATGATTGGCATCGTTTGAATGCTCTCATTCAACTGCGCGTTCATATCCGCGACGAGTGCGCGGACACGGAAGTTATTTTTTGTCGAGAAACGTTGGAACAACTTAATCCAGACGATGACGACCGGGATGATAATGAGCGAGACGAGCCCTAGACGCACGTCTAGGAAGAACATCGCAATGAGTACCCCGATCATCATGACGACACTTTGGAAGACGCGAGCGAGCACTCCTAAATACAGGTCGCGTATCGTCTCTGTGTCATTCGTGACACGACTGACAATCTTCCCGATTGGTGTCTGGTCAAAATAGCGTACCGGAATCGTTTGAAGATGCTTCATCACGTCAAGACGCATCGTTTTGACGATTTTATGCGCCGATCGTTGTAGGAGCATCTGTTGTCCCCAGTTCAATCCGGCCGCAAATAGTAACAGGACGACGTACAATCCCGATAAGAGAAGGACAGCTCGTAAATCCGTCTGATAGAACTGGAACACGTCGGTCGACGAGAGCGAGACAATATTGTCATATGTCGCCGTTTCGTCCCCTCTTGAAATCGTCAGCACGTCGCCATCGACTTCACGGACGCCTCCGCTCATAATCGCCTCAGGTACGAGATAGTACCCATCGGTCGTTTGGACAATCGAGACCGGCTGAATCACCTCTTGACCGTCTAGTCTCGTTTCTTTCTCATACGATTCTCCATTAAAGGAAACACTACCGCCGGATTCGACTTGAACCCAGTCACGCTCGATGGCGACGATATGCTCATCGATAATGATTTTGGCGATATACGGCCCGGCAAGTTCTGCACCGACCGCTAAAAAGAGTAATGTCAGTCCGAGGAAGATGGAGCGCTTCACTTGCTTGGCATAACCAACGAGTGAGCGGATCGTTTTCTTCCGGCGGACCGGATCTAATTCATATTGATCGATCATGAGAGATTCCCCCTTTCCCGGATTACTCCGTCTCTCCTTGTCGAATAAATTGTTCATAGTACCAACCGTGTCGTTCCATTAGTTGGTCGTGGGTGCCGCGCTCGGTAACTCGTCCATCTTGAAGGACGAGAATTTGGTCAGCATGTGCCACCGCAGAAAGACGGTGCGCCACGATAAAGGTCGTCTTCGCCTCACGGCTCGTGCGGACCGAATCGATTATGCGTGATTCCGTCTTCGCATCGACTGCTGAGAGCGAATCGTCAAGAAGCAGAATCTCAGGATTTTTCAGTAAGGCGCGTGCAATCGACAATCGTTGCTTTTGTCCACCTGACAGCATGACCCCTTGCTCCCCTACGACGGTATCGAGACCGTTCTCCAAGTGTTCGATGTCCGTATCGAACGCCGCGAGATGAATGGCTCTGTCGAGTGCTTCATCCGAAACATCATCCACTCCGAAACGAATGTTATCACGCACCGTTTTTGAGAATAGAAGATGCTCTTGTGACACATAGCCGCTCCAACCACGGACCGTTTCAAGTTTAATGTCCGAGATCGGCACCCCGTTCACGAGAAGGGAATCGTCAATCGGATACTCCCGGAGCAATTGACGTAACAACGTCGTCTTCCCAGCTCCAGTAGGTCCGACAATTCCAATCGTCTCACCACACGAGACGTGCAGTACGATGTCCTCTAACGACTCCCGATTCGCGTTTGGATAACGGAATGAGAGCGATTTGAAGGTGATCTTCTCCGGTACATCGATGTGAACCGTTCCGGTTGACGAAACGTCCGGTACCTCATTCATCGTCGTCTCAATCCGTTCCAAGCTCGCCGTTCCTCGTTGGACGACGTTGATGAGTTCCCCGAAGGCATACATCGGCCAAATCAACATCCCTAAATAAATGTTGAAGGAAACGAGTTGACCGAGCGTGATGTCGTTCGTAAAGACGAGATACGTCCCGAACGAGAGTCCGATCAAATAACTGAGTCCGACGAGTAATTTGATGACCGGCTCAAACAAGACGTCGATTTTAGCGACATGCATGTTTTTCGCCATCACGTCATCCGTGATGTCATCAAATTTTTTCGTATCCGCCTCTTCTTGAACGAAGGAACGAACGACCCGAAGACCGGAGATGGATTCAACGACTTGGTCGTTCATCACGCCGAACGAATCTTGGGCTGCCGTGAACCGTGTATGAATTTGACTCCCAAGTTTATTCATCGACCAGGCGAGAATCGGCATCGGCAAGAGTGCTGCGAGCGTCAACTTCCAATCGATAAACACGCCCATAATCGTCAAGGCGATGAGCGTCATGTTGAACGAGTCGACTAATGTCATGACCCCAAATCCCGCTGTACGCTCCACCGCTTTTAAGTCATTCGTCGCAAGTGCCATCAAGTCACCCGTACGATGTTGTTGATAGAAGCGCGGTGTTTGTTTGAGAAGGTGACCAAAGAAGCGACCTCTCAATTTCTTTTCAAGTAAAAAGGCTGTCCCGAAGAGTCGGGCAATCCACAAGTATGACATCACGTACGATAACACCATGATGCCGAGTAGCGACGATACAATCAGAATCAATCGCTCTGTCGTCAAACTTCCTTCACGAATCGCATCGATTGCCTGACCGATAATCCAAGGTGGCAGCATATCTACAACCCCTGTGATGATCAATAAGATAATCGCAATCACGTACGTTCGTTTCTGTCTTTTAATAAACCAATCCAATTGCTTAATCAGTTTCATGACTGATTTCCCCCTTCCGCCCAATCCATCCGAACACGCAAAAAAGCGCACTCCACCTGATTGTGCAACCAATCAAATGAAGCGCGCTTGAAGTAGTCTTCAGTCTTTTGCATGGTCAGGGAAAGGACACTACCCCTATCCAGCTGCCAATGTCACGCAGTTAAATATGAGTAGCCATATGATGTTTTGAGTGTGTTTGTGAGTGCAATGTTGTTCATCGTTCTGGCTCCTCTCGTCTCATAGTTTTAAAATCTACTCAAACCTTAGCAAACTGTTCTGAAAATTGTCAACATTATTCTGTAAAAAAATTGTAACTTGATTTAGTTTAAGAAAAACATGCCTAAAATGAGACCAATGACCCCTGTGGCCGTCACGTAATAAATCATCGGCATGAGCGTGTAACGGATGATGGTCCCTTCCTTGCCGAGTAATCCAGCAACCGATGCGACCGCTACGACGTTCAGCACACAGATCATGTTCCCTGCGTTCGCCCCTGCCATCTGCATCGATAAAGCGAGCGTTTCATTGAGTCCAACCGACTCCGCAACGTTTGTCGTTAAACTTGAAAACATCATGTTCGAGAAGGTCGCCGACCCTGACACGAAGGCGCCGAGCGCCCCAATCCACGGTGCGACAAGCGGCCAAACCCCGCCGAACGTGTCAGCAGCTGCCGTCGCGAGTTCGACCGGCATCGAAGCGAGTCCGGCACCCCCGTTTTCAGAATGGATGAATATGCGGACCATCGGAACCGACGCCGCTAACGTGATGGCCGTTCCGACGACTCCAAGTGTCGTCGCCTTAAACACCGATGTCACTTGTGACCAACTCATGTTGTGTAAGAAGAATGTCGCAATAATCGTCAGGATGAACATGAAACCTGGTGAATAGAACGGTTCCCAAGACGTCGAAACTCCTTCTACCCCGAGGATGTTCGGGAGATTGATCCGGACACTGCGAGAGAGTTCGTTTAAAAATGGTACGGTACGGGTGAGAACTAAGAAAATCGTCAAAATGAGATAAGGTGCCCACGCCTTCCACTGTGGTAATTCACGCGTGGTTGATTTGAGCGTCACTTTCTCAGTAGATGGTTCTAATTCATCCACATATCCATCAAACGTCCAGACACGTTTCGGCATGAGAATGCCTTTACGAGCCATAGCAACGAGGATGACGAGACCGGTTAAACCACCGAGCATGCCACCGAACTCAAACCCGAGGATGAGTGTCCAAATGTACGCCGGTACGCTGTACAACAGCGCCGCCACAATCGCGATCGGAAATACCTCGAGTGCAGGTTTTATCGACTTTTCCTTACTGAAGAAACGCGTCAACATCAAAATTAAAATGAACGGGATGAATAGTCCGACTACCATATCGATCAACACCGTCTGTAAGACGACCTCTGTCAAGAAGGCAATCGACTCAGGCTGGTTCACATCTAAAGATAGACCGTTCCCGATCCCGATAAGTGCCGGTGTCCCGACCGCACCAAATGTCACAGCCGACACGTCTGCGGATAATGCAATGACAACGGCGGCAATCGGCGGAAATCCGAGTGCGATCAAGAGCGGTGCTGCAACCGTTGCAGGCGTCCCGAATCCAGATGCGCCTTCAATAAATGAAACGAATAACCATCCGACAATCAAAACTTGAATACGCGGGTCAGGTGTGATGTTGACGAATCCGGAGCGAATCGCGTTCATCCCGCCCCCTTCTTTCATCGTATTCATCATTCCGATCGCCCCGTAGACAATCCATACTGTCGTGACGGCGATGACGAGTCCTTGTAATGTCGCCGCCATAATTCGTGTCGCATCCAATTGCCAGACGAAAAACGCTAAAATTGCCGTCGTCACGAGTGACAAGGGCATGGCTACCGATGCAGGTAAACGCATAATGACCAATAAGATGAGCACGGCCACAATCGGTGTCAGTGCTGTAATCCATTCTAAAATCGTCAATATAGACCCACCTTTTCGTGTTTTCCCCTACCGTAAACAGATGTCCCATCACGATTCTTCTTCAGCGAGTCGATCTAACGTACGTTCAATCACATCATACGGAAATCCTTTGCGTCGAAGCTGCATCTTCATACGCTGTTTGCGCTCGAACGCATCGTACCCGCTGAACTTCCGACTCAACTTCTCAGCCTGTTTCAGACATGCCGCAACTTCGACATCTTCGTCCTCTTCTTCCCAAAAAGTTTGAATCGCCTCTGAAATAATATCAAAGGTAAACCCCCTTTGCATCAGGGTTTGTTGAATTCTTTGTTGCACTTCTGTGGCAGAACGACGATTCGTTTCCAGTTGTTTCCTTTTCACGAACTTTCCGGCCTTCTCGACGAGATCTTCGTGTGAGATTGATTCTAATACGGATTCAACAACGTCCGTTGGGATTCGGAGCTGTTCGAGCTCGCGTTTGATTTTGATCGGCCCACTTGGACTCGTGTTGAATTTCGTCTGGACATACGCTTTCGCGAACTCCTCATCGTTCAAATAGCGCTGCTCGATCAGTCGTGTGATGGCATGTTTGATAGCGGATTCACTTAACTCTTTCTTCACGAGATAGTCCCGTACCTCTGAGATGGCACGCATTCGATACGATAAATAATTGATGGCTAACTTATAGGCTTTCTGAATTTCTTCCGCCTCAAGGACGTCTTGCACAAAATCGTCTTCGAGCTCCATCCCTTTTGTGAGCCCATACTTGATGAACACATCGACATCGATAGCGAACGCGAACTCCTCTTTCCCTTCCCGTTCGATGAAGACGTTCAGTCGGTCTTGGTTCTTCTTCTGGGTCGTGAACTTTGCAATTTTCACAACGACTCCCCTCCATTCCATGTTTCTAACATATCACGTTCAAGAAACGTAGAGGATTTTTGATAAGTTAGAAGAAAGGGTATTCATCTGGATATACTGACTTATACCCATTTTAGAAACAACACATGATATCGGAGGGAATTTCATGAAAATCGCAATCACCGGTGGAACCGGGCTCATCGGTCAACCACTCGTTCGTGCACTGGCCGACGCCGGACATCAAGTCGTCGTGTTGACACGTCATCCACGTCCCCGCCATCGCGGTGTGTCGTTTATCGAATGGTTGACACCAAATAGTAAACCAGAAGAGGAACTCGAGGGAACAGATGCGTTCATCCATTTGGCCGGCGCCTCAATCAACGACGGACGATGGACCCACAAACAGAAACAAGCCATCCTTCAAAGTCGAATCGAAGGGACGAAGGAAGTCGTCCGGATCATTCAACAGTTGAAACAAAAGCCACAGGTCGTCATTAGCGGCTCGGCCATCGGCATATACGGTGAAGATCGTTCCATTACGTATTCCGAAGAAACCCCATTACCGACACGGACTAATTTCCTCGGGAATGTCTGCGTCCTCTGGGAACAGGAAGCAGAACCCATTCGTGATTTAGGCGTTCGTCTTGTGACGATGCGCACCGGCGTCGTCTTATCGAATGATGGCGGTGCCTTCCCATTAATGAAACTCCCCTATCAATTCGGGGTCGGTGGTAAAATTGGTTCAGGAGAGCAATGGGTTCCTTGGATTCATTTAGACGACCTCGTCCGCTTGTTCGTGCACGTCATCGAGACCGATTCTATCGAAGGACCGGTCAACGGTACTGCACCTACACCGGTGACGATGAACGAGTTCGGGAAGACGATTGCGAACGTGATGCATCGTCCTCACTGGATCCCGGCACCTGCCCCAATGATGGAACTCGTCCTCGGTGAAAAGAGCGTCATCGTCCTAGAAGGAGCGAAAGTCGTTCCGACGAAGGCACTTCAACACGGTTTCGAGTTCCGCTATGAAACATTGGAACCGGCTCTAACACAACTACTACAAGATGCTTAAGGAGAATGAATTGTGAGTCACTTACTAATCCGAAATGCCCATATTTACCCCATCACTGCCCCCCATTTTTACGGAGACCTCCGTGTTCGGGACGGGAAAATCGTCGAAATGTCCGATTTGCTTGAACCGACTGACGGGGAGCATGTCATTGAAGCCGAAGGAAACTTTTTATTCCCCGGCTTCATCGATGCTCACACCCACCTCGGATTATATGACGAAGGAACGGGCTCTGTCGGGAACGACGCCAATGAAACGGTCGAAGCGATGACGCCTCATGCTCGTGCGATTGACGGGGTATACCCGCTTGACGAAGGATTTCAAGAAGCGCTGATGGCAGGCGTAACCGCCGTTCAGGTCATGCCAGGAAGTATGAACGTCATCGGTGGTGTGACCAGTGTCATCAAAACACACGGTCGCTATATTGACGACATGATCGTCCGTCGTTATGCCGGATTGAAGATGGCGCTCGGCGAAAACCCGAAACGGATTCATAGTATGGGGAAAACCGGTGATTTGACGCGGATGGGGATTATGGGGTTGCTTCGTGAAGCGTTCCGTACCGTCGGGTCGACCAAAACGATCGGAACGTTCGGCAGCCAGATGATTCAACTTGCCCTCGACCGAGAGATGCCGATTCGTGTGCATGCCCACCGCGCCGATGACATTTTATCTGTCGTTCGCTTTGCCCAAGAGTTCGATCTCGACTATCGCATCGAGCATTGTACAGAAGGTCATCTCGTCGTTGAAAAATTACAAGAACTCGGTGTGAAACATGTCACCGTCGGACCGACGTTTACTCGAAAATCTAAAATCGAGCTTCAGAACAAGACGTGGGAGACGTATCGCATTCTCCATGAGCACGGCATGATCGTCTCCATCACGACCGACCATCCGTACACACCGGTCCAATATTTGAACTTGTGCGCCGGACTTGCAGCACGTGAAGGACTGCCTGTCGACATCGCGTTACGCGGAATCACCATCAATCCGGCTGAATCACTAGGTGTCGCCGACCGAATCGGCTCTCTCGAAGTCGGAAAAGATGCCGATTTGGTGCTTTGGAGTCACTTCCCGCTCGACTACTTATCGAAGCCGATTATGACCATTGTGAACGGTGAAGTCGTGTACAAAACGGACCGTGCTGAAACCCATCATGAGGTCGAGTAATTTTCATTATTTTTCATAAGGGTTTTTACGCATAATTTACTTGCTTTTTTAAAAATACTATATAAAATTATCTTGTAACTTCATAAAGCAGCCAAGGCGGTTCGAACAGCGAAGCCAGAAGTATGCTTTCGTTACGACTATTCTTCAGCGGTCTGAAATAGGAGGAGGAATGTAAAGGTGCTCAAATTTCGTGAGCTCACCGACTGCGCGGAGTTGTTCGAACTGATGCAACACCCAGATGTCTTTCCGTATGTCCGTCAAAAGACGGTCCATTTTGACGAGTTTTTATTTAGCACGAAGCAAATCATCGAGCTAGAAGAGCAAGGAAATATCATCTCACGTACCATCACGAACGAGTATGGCATCCCGATTGGGACGATCAGCTTGTTCGATGTCGAATCCGGCTATGGATTCCTCGGCACGTGGCTTGGCAAGCCGTATCACGGCAAAGGTTATAATCAAGTGGCGAAAGAGGCGTTCTTCTCAGAACTGTTCTTCGAGCTTGATATTGAGAGCGTATTTTTAAAAATCCGTAAATCGAATGAACGATCGATTGCGGCAGCAAAGAAGCTCCCGTACGCGTTTTGCGCGAACGAGATCCGCTCTGAACTGCTCGCGGAGATCAACCAAGGTGACGTGGAGTATGTTTTATACGAGGTATCCAAGTCGAGCTTCCAATTGTACTTGCATGCCCTGCACGTCCCGGAATACGAAGTGCCATACGAGGCACAACTCGAAGCATGAGCCAATTCTGTCAAAGAATTGGCTTTTTTGTGGCGTTTTTGTGTGGATTTGATGGAGGGAACTTGTCGGAGCCGAATAAATCTGTTCTAATTCGAAGAGATAGGTATGATAGAAGTATGAGGGATTTATCACAACTCCCGTTAACCGTTTTGCAAAGGAGAATGGCATATGTCAGAATCAATGTTTCGTATCCTCGTGACCGACGACGAAGAACAAATGCGCGATTTACTTGTATCAAATTTAGAAAAAGAAGGGTATGAGACGGTCACCGCCTCAAACGGCCTTGAAGCGATTGAACGCTTGAAAGAAGAGACGTTCCATCTCGTCTTACTTGATGTGATGATGCCGGAACTCGACGGATTGACGGCTTGCATGCGCATCCGTGAGTTCTCAAACGTACCCATCATCCTGTTGACGGCACGCTCAGAAGAGCTCGACCGTATTCATGGCCTCAAAATCGGGGCAGACGATTACATCACGAAACCGTTTAGCCCACGCGAATTACTCGCACGAATCGAAGCGACGCTCCGTCGCACGCACAGCTTCTCAAAAGAACAAGAAGCGACGTTTGATGTCGGGGTCCTCTCAATCGATATCGAAGGACGTACCGTCAGTGTGAAAGGGAAGACCGTCAACTTGACACGAAAAGAGTTTGATTTGCTCTACCTATTCATCACGAACGACGAAAAAGTATTCTCTCGTGAACAATTGCTCGATCAAATTTGGGGGACCGAGTATCATGGTAACCTTCGCACGGTGGATACTCACATTAAGACGCTTCGCCTGAAACTCGGCGAGGCGGGCGGTTATATTCAGACAGTCTGGGGAATTGGCTACAAATTCGAGGCAAACGGATGAAACGATACACGATCAGGAAGCGGATTTGGATTACCATCTGGACAGCCAGCCTCTTCTCAGCGTTCGTGTTTCTCATCATGACGTTTTATCTGTACGACAAGTTCTATATTCAAACGCAAGAAGAACTGCTCATCAATCGCGGTGAGAAACTTGTCACCATCTATAAGGCCGACGGTTTCTCGGACGCGTTCGCCGATAGTATGACGTACACGAACGAATTGACCGAAACGAAAGTGTTCCTCTCCTCCGTTCGAGAGGACACACTCGGCTCCGGTAAAACTTTTTTAAGGCAGCAAGACCTCGAACGGTTGCAGGACGGTTATGCCATCTCGGTGACCCGGAAACATCCGACCGAGGACGTCGACATTTTGATGACCGCATTTCCTCTCATCCGCGACGATGAACTCGACAATGCACTCATTTTGTATATGGAGCTCAGTAAAATCAGTGAACCGTTCCAACCGATTCGGCTCATGATCACGTTTTTACTCGTCCTCATGATCGTGAACTTGCTCCTATTCGGTAAACAGATCATCGACACGATCATCCAACCACTCATTCAGATGAAGCGTGCCTCTCAAGTCTATGCGCAAGGTGATTTCTCCCACCGCATCCCGATCGTCTACGACGATGAAATCGGTGAACTCGCAGACACGCTCAACTCGATGGCGGAATCGCTCGGACTTGTTGAAGAGCAGCGTAAAGAGTTTCTAGCTAACGTCAGTCACGAACTTCGCACGCCACTCTCCTACATCCGCGGTTATACCGAGATGCTTCAAGATGAAACGTTGGACGAAAAAACGAGGGCGCAATATTACGACATCATCGAGAACGAGACGAACCGGCTTCAGCGCCTTGTCACGGACTTACTCGATCTCGCCCAGCTAGAGCGGGACTCATACCCGATGACGAAAGAACCGGTCGTTTACTCGCAAGTGCTTGAAGACGTTCTCTATCGTCTTGAACCGATTGCCCGGGCAAAAGGCGTGACAATCGAATCGGATTTAGACTTCGACTTGATCATCCTCGGTGACCATGACCGACTCGAACAAGTCATCGGCAATCTTCTCGACAACGCGCTCCGATATACGGACGCTGGCAAGACGATTCATGTGAAAACGTTCGCCGAAACCGAATATGCAATTACGGAAATACGTGACGAAGGTCGAGGCATCCCGAAAGAAGATTTAGACAAATTGACGGAACGCTTCTATCGTGTCAATAAATCACGGACACGAAAAGATGGCGGAACCGGTCTCGGTTTGGCCATTGCGAAGCACATTATCGAGCGTCATGAAGGGTCTCTTCATTTCAGCTCTGAAGTCGGACAAGGAACGACTGTCACTGTCGGTTTGCCGCTTCTACCTGACGATGAATTTGATATGTAAATAGGCAGCCGCGATGGCTGCCTTTTCATATGTCTTTCCCTTTATATTGTTCGGTTGACTCTTGCTCGAGTCGTTCACGTTCGGCATGCGTCTGCGGAAAACCGTTCGCCTGCCACTCGGCACGGTGACTCGAATCGAGTTGCGTGAGCCCTTGCTCCGCCTCATCCTGATCCGCATCGACACTTTCCCGCTCATCCATCTTCTGCCACGTATCTTCTTCCTCACGTTGCGAAAGCAGCGCCGCCACTTTTGGTGCAACGAGCGCCGCACCGGCAACACCTAAGACAATCCCCATCAACACTTTCCGATCCATCCTAACCCCTCCTTCACTATGCACTCTTCATTCCACCATTTTATAATCTCAAAACCATTATCGAAAACGTTTACAACATTTCTACGAGTGGAATGGCTAATGGAAGGAGGCGATTGAATGGAAAAGAAACGACCTACCTCGAAACGTCCGTTTGATAATCCAGACGCGGTAGACACGGATAAAGAGAGTATTTTTGACGAGGACGGCATGCAAACCGTCGACCCGATTCCTGTCGAGGAATTGAACGAACGAGTGAAGGATGAAAAGAATAAACGTCACTCGAAAGATGAGTCAGTGAGTGAAAAGAAATATAAAGACAAATAAACAAGCTGCGGACGTTTGTCCGCAGCTTGTTATGTTAAATCCTTCGGTGAAAATCCGTAAGGCAACATCTCTTCTTTCGTCATCACTTTCGTATCACCGTTCAAGTTTGCAAGAATCAACGTGAAGTCTTCACCAGCGAATTCAGCGATCACTTGGCGGCACGCACCGCATGGTGAAATCGGGCCTTCTGTGTCACCGACGACGACGACCGTTTCAATCGCGTCACTACCTTCTGACACGGCTTTAAAAATGGCTGTGCGTTCGGCACACATCGATAGTCCGTACGAGGCGTTTTCCACGTTACATCCTGTAATTTCGTTTCCTGATGTATCGATGACAACAGCTCCTACTTTAAACTTTGAATACGGTGTATAGGCGCGTTTGCGCGCTTCGATGGCTTTATGGACGAGTTCTTGTACGCGTTCTTGTGAGATCATAGGATGTTCCTCCACTTCTATATTTGAAAAGAAGTCTGACATCTGAACTATATCGTGAAAACGCTTACGTGACAAGCCTTTTCACGGTCTCGTCAATATTTTTTCTTTTTCTTTTTCTCGAATACGACGACCGACTCGACATGAGATGTCTGTGGGAACATATCATACGGCTGTACGTAATTCACTTTGTATCCCGCTTTCATCAACTGGTCGGCGTCACGTGCGATCGTCTGCGGGTTACATGACACGTAAACGATTCGCTTCGTTTTCGACGAGATGATGGAATTGATCAATTGATGGTCCATCCCTGTGCGTGGCGGGTCGACTACGATGACGTCTGGGATCCATCCATCTTTTACCCAACGTGGAATCCAATGCTCGGCACGCCCTTCGACGTATGTGACATGGTTATAGCCATTTTCACGCATATGGTCATTGGCATCTTCGACCGCTTCCGGCACGACTTCCATTCCACGGATTTCTTTCGCATATGGGGCTAACCAAAGTCCGATCGACCCTACTCCTGCATACGCATCGATCACACGTTCTTCACCTGTCAATCCTGCGGCCTCGACCACTTCACGGTACATTTTTTCTGTCTGTGCCGGATTCAACTGGAAGAATGCGCGTGGTGATAAGTGATAATGAACGTCGTCTAATTGTTCATCCATTTTCTCCTGACCGGCGATGTGAACTGTCCGATAACCGAAAATAACACCCGAACGGTTTGCATTGATATTGATATGGAACGACACTACGTTCGGCAATTCCATGATGCGGTCGCTCAATTCATCTAAATCAGGGACATCTTCATGTCCGACGACCAAAACGACTTGAACATCGTTCGTGTTATAACCCGAACGGACGACGATGGTGCGCGCGTACCCCGTGTCGCGACGTGCATCGTAGACGGGAATATCAAGTTCGTTTAAAATACGGACAATCGCATTGTTGATGTTCGTCGTATCCCGTTGTTGGACCATACAGTGCTCGATCGGCACTAGATGGTTCGAGTTCGGTTTGTAGAGACCTGATACGATCTCACCGCGACGCGTGCCGAGTGGGAATTGTGATTTGTTCCGGTAATACCATGGATCTTCCATTCCGATTGTTGGACGGATATCCGATTTGTCCACGTTTAGTTTCGTCTTTTGACGGAAGGCGTTTCGAACGATTTCTTCCTTATACTCCATCTGCAGACTTGAACTCATATGTTGGATTTGGCAGCCCCCGCACTCATCGTAAATCGGACAAGGTGCTTTGACGCGGTCTTTCGAGTCGTTATCTCGTTTGACGACACGCGCTTCCGCATAGTTTTTTTCCACACGCGTGATTTCGACTTTGGCTCGTTCTCCCGGCAATAAGTTCGGAATGAAGATGACCATGCGATTAAGTGTCGCAATGCCTTCTCCATTAATGCCAAGTCGCTCGACCGTGACATCTTTAAAATCTCCTGTAATTAATTTCAATCTGATTCATCCTTTCGAGACGATTGTTCTAGGTCTTTGGCGTAACGCACTACTTTAGCGCGCAACGAATCAATGTCGGCTAACAGGCGATGTAAATCTTCAGGTGTCGTATGCTCGTCTAGCGTATTGACCGATAGACAGAGTAATTCCGTTCTCGATTTTAGGACGTTCATCTTTCCGGCAGTATCTGTTCGTGATTTACCCATCTTGTAATCGCTCCTTTGGTTCGTGACAAAGAGTTGCTATTATAGCATACTATTTCGTGTAACTTGATGAAAAGGTGGAATCCACATGCAAAACATCTCCCCAACTTTCGACCCTTGGGAAGCCTATCTCGACCAAGTCGAACACGGTCGACTCGTCTTATCCAACGTCGAAGTAACCACAACGAAGCTGTGTAACATGCGTTGCGAACATTGTGCGGTCGGTTATATGCTCGACCAAACGGAAGAACCAGAAGTTCCGCTCGACCTGTTGATTCAACGACTGGATGAGATCGAACATTTGCGTGCCTTCTCCATCACAGGCGGTGAACCGATGCTGTCCATGAAATCGGTCCGCAACTATGTCGTTCCATTGTTACGTTATGCGAAAGAACGTGGGGCCCGTACGCAAATCAACTCGAATTTGACGCTACCGTTATCTCGCTATCATCTTATTACCCCTTACTTGGACGTTTTGCACATTTCGCATAACTGGGGCACCGATGACGATTTCCTTGAAGGCGGATTCGCGATGATGGACCGGAAACCGAGTGAAGAGGCCCGATTGAAAATGCTCCAGACGATGAAAGACAACGCACGTGCTCTCACATCTGAAGGAATCATTGTATCCGCGGAGACGATGATCAACAAGCGGACGATTCCTCATTTGAAAGAAATCCATGAAGAAATTGTCTCACTTGGTTGCCAAAGACATGAGGTTCACCCAATGTACCCCGCAGACTTCGCTAGCGCCCTCGAATCAGCATCGCTCGCTGATACGCGACAAGCCATCCATGACTTACTCGATGCCCGTGACGAGAACGTATGGATGTTGTTCGGGACGTTACCATTCTATGCATGTTCTGACCTACCTGAAGACCGTGCTCTGTTGAAGCGACTTCATGAAACAAAAAACGTGACCGTTCGAAACGACCCAGATGGACGTTCTCGTCTCAATACGAATATCTTTGACGGACAGATCATCGTGACCGATTTCGGTGATGAACTCGGTTCACTCGGCACCGTCTATGACACACCATTCCAAGAGGCGTATGATAAGTGGACGAACAGCCAATTGAACGCTACACTCTCTTGTCACTGCCCTGCCGTGAAGTGTCTCGGGCCGAACGCACTCGTTAAACAAGCCTATTATCCGACGGTCGATTTCCAATCTCGTAAAGCTACATCGTTTTAAATATTTTGATTCGGGAAATGTTCTGTATATTAAATGAATCGAGGTGCGTGTAGATGACTGCGATTTATATCCTCATGATTACCGTGATGGCCATCATTATTTTTGGCGGAGTACTGAGCATCTTATTGACAGCCGCATTCGTTTCAGACAAAGTAGAGCATGATGAAATGTTTAGTCAAGGCAGTTGGGATGATGAATTGCTGCATTTGAATCACTCTCCACAACCGATTGACGACACGAAAAGCTGAGACCCTTCTCGGCTTTTTACTTTGACTTCATGAGGTGAACCTATGCTCCGTTTTCGTTTTATGATTTTACTATTGATTGTCTTTATTTCCGGTTTGATTCAAGGTGCGCTCATCCCACTCTTATCCACGTTGATTGAACGGGATGGGGCCCCGGCCTGGGTGAACGGACTGAACGCGACGATGCTTTACGTCGGTGTGATCGTCTCTGCGCCTCTCCTGGAGCGATTCGTCCGTAAATATGGATTCCGACCGACCATCGTCCTCGGTATCGTATTGACGGCTGTCGCGACCTTCGCTTTACCGATTTGGCCGTCCTTACTCGTTTGGGCGATGATGCGCTTCTTCATCGGATTCGGCGACTCGGCTCTACACTACGGGTCACAAGTATGGGTGACCTCAGCAAGTGAAAAGAGCAGTCTCGGTCGAGCGATGGCGTATTATGGAATGTCTTTCAGTCTCGGTTTTGCCATCGGTCCATTGATCGCACCACTCGTCGACCTATGGTTTTGGTTACCGTTCCTCATCATCGTCTTCTTCTGTCTCGCTTCGTTGATGCTCGTCTTTAAAGTCGAGAACGAGTTTCCGGAGGTCGAAAAAGTGAAGACCGACTCGAAAGGACGAATTCGACTGATTCTTGTCGGTGCGGGATACACGCTTCTCCCTGCCTTTACATATGGGTTTCTCGAAGCGAGCTTAAATGCCAACTTTCCCATTTTTACGTCTCGGAATGGGATGAGTTTGACGGAAACGAGCACACTCATCACGACGTTCATCGTCATGTCGATTGTCGTTCAGCTTCCTCTTGGTCGCCTCGCAGACTTGTACGGTAAGAAGCGGATCTTACAAATCGTGCTGACGTTTGGTACCCTCGTATTCACTTTGGCGAATCTTGTTGTCGATTCCTATGTCGGTCTACTCTTCCTATTCGCACTTGCCGGCGCCGGGCTAGGATCGACTTATTCACTCGGTTTGGCGCATATGACAGAGGTGCTTCCCCGTTCGTTACTGCCGACGGGAAACATGCTCTACAGTATTTCATTCAGCATCGGCTCGATCTCAGGTCCGATGATCGGTGCCTTCTGGTTGTCTTTACCGAAAGAGGTCTATTTCTTTATGTATGCCGTCATTCTCGGTATTCTAGCGCTACGACTCTTCACGTCAACCGCTAAACCAATCGACTTATAAACAGAGGCAGATGGTTCCCATGAACCACCTGCCTCTGTTTTATTCCACTACTCGTTCCATTTCATCATCGTTTAACTGCAAAGCTCGGATGAACACTTCGTCTAGCGCGAATGGTTCAGTGTCTAGCGAAGCGAGTACATCGGATTTTAGCGTCACTTCTACGACACGGTCATCGAACTGCCATCTCGTCTGAATATCATCACCTTGTCTTGTGGCGCGGGTCGCCACTAGACCGTGACGTTCTTTTAAACTTTGACTCACGCACTTCATCACGTACTTGACGTACTCATCTTTCGGCTGACGTGAGATGAGAATGTTTCGAACGATTCGATTTCTAGTCATTGTTTCTCCTCCTCCCTTTGAATGATTGCGCACGCAAGTCTTTACAAACGAAGACCGATTTTCGAACTTTAAAATTCAGAATTTTTAATATATTTTGTCACGGGATTTCAATTCCGTCAACTCTGTCTCTATTTCAAATGACATCCGTTTTTTTTGTACGGCGACCTTGAAAATACGTAGATAAATAAATGCCGACAATAACGAATCCGAGTCCGACCACCGCATTCCACGGAATCGTTTCACCGAGTAAAATCCCTGACAACATGACACCAAATAAGGGAACTAAAAAGATATAGAGTGAAATTCGACTGACCGGATTGTATTTCATCAATGTGTTCCACAATGTAAATCCGATCGCTGACAACATCGCCAAGTAAAACAGGAACGCAATCGTCTGTCCGGTGTACGGCATGGAAACACCATTCGGGTCTAATAGATAGCCAATCAGCAGTAACCCAACTGAACCGATCACCATCGCCCAAGCCGTCATCGGGGCAACATCATACGTCTTCGAGTAGTCCTTCGCTATCAAGTTCCCGAACGCTCCGGATACCATCGCCAAGATGAGTAAAATCTCTCCTAACCCAAAACCAACTTCAGATCCGGTCGCCGGCCAGTTCGCGATGACGATTCCAGAAAAACCAAACGTTAAAGCAAACCCCTTCAATCGATTCAATTTGTCGTCTTCATATCGGAAATGAGCGAGGGCCATTTGGAAAAACGATGTAGAACCAGCAATGATTGATCCCTGGACCCCGGTCGAAATGGACAGTCCGATATAGAAGAACAAGTATTGTAGAAACGTCAAAAACAAACCGAGATGCGCATACGCCTTTACCTTTTCACGGGTGAATCGGACAGACCGTTTCAAAACGGTCTGACTGATGATGAGCAATAGAATCCCTGCGAGTAAAAAGCGCTCGCCAGCGAACAATAGTTGTTGCCCATACTCATTCGATTGGATATCAAGTTTCTCATAACTCAACTTGATGAATGGGAACGCACTCCCCCATAACAACGTATTGAAAATCGCCAATAACGCCACCGTCCAAGGGCGTTCAAATATATTTTGCATGACACAAAAACTCCTTAATCTTTTTATTTGTGAGTCACTGATAAGCGTGTTAAGATAAATCTAGATAACAATCATTATAAATAAAGGATTCAGATTAAACTTCTATAAATTCTTTATTTTAAGCCAATTGAAGATGATAATCATCATCAGTCATTATCATTTAATCGAGATTTATTCTCAATTAGAAAGAAGGGATTATCGATGAATGTCCAATCGGTCACGCACGAAAAAAGCCACGTTTTCAAACGGGCTAGCTGGTACGAACATATTGAATTGATCATGGCGCTCATTAGCGGTGTATTGATTGTACTCGCTTATATCGCCGAAACACAAGGCGGAGCGCCTTGGATTCATGTCACACTTTACTTATCCGCCTTCTTCATCGGAGGATACGCAAAAGCGAAAGAAGGGATTTCGGATACGATTGAGACGAAATCGCTGAATGTAGAGCTTCTCATGATTGTCGCCGCCATCGGTGCCGCTTCGATTGGGTACTGGATGGAAGGGGCAATCCTCATCTTCATCTTTGCTTTATCCGGGGCACTCGAGACGTATACGATGAACAAAAATGAACGTGCCCTCGAATCGTTAATGGAATTACAGCCGGAACAGGCGACTCGTCTAACAGACACTGATGAACTCGAAGTTGTTCATATCGACGACCTTCGTGTCGGAGATCGGATTTATGTACGTCCTGGTGAACGCATTCCGGTCGATGGAAAAATTGTAAAAGGCAACGCATCCGTAGAAGAAGCCGCCATCACAGGCGAATCCGTCCCTGTCGATCGTCAAGTCGGTGATGACGTGTTCGGATCGAGTGTCAACTTGAACGGGGTATTGACGATCGAAGTGACAAAACTTGCGACGGAAACACTGTTCCAAAAGATCATTCAAATGGTCCAACAAGCACAAGAAGAGAAATCACCGTCTGCACAGTTCATCGATCGATATGAAGGACGTTATGTTCAAATCGTGCTCTTCTCTGTTGCGGCCATCATCATTCTCGGACCGTTCGTCACGTCGTGGTCTCTTGAAACGAGCATCTATCGCGGCATGATCCTTCTCGTTGGCGCCTCCCCTTGCGCACTCGTCGCCGCCATCACACCGGCCGCGCTGGCTGCCATCGCCTCTTCTGCAAAACACGGGATTCTCTTTAAAGGCGGTGCTCATATCGAGAACATGGGACGTCTAAAAGCAATCGCCTTTGACAAGACCGGGACACTCACAATTGGGAAACCGATTGTGCAAGAAGCGCTCATCTCACCTTCATTAGAAGAAGAGGACGTCAACCGAATTGTCAGTTTGATTGAAGAGCATTCGATGCATCCACTTGCTGAAGCGCTCGTTTCCTACACCGGAAAACATAGCGGGGAAATGACACACTTCAAAGACATCACAGGCTCCGGAATTGAAGCAACGATTGACGGGACGACGTATCGGGTAGGAAAACAGAAGTTCGCTGACCGAAGCGGTGATTTCTTTAAGAATGATGTCGAACGATTGAAAGAGGCCGGTCATACACTCGTCTTCATCAGTGACGAGACACGTACAATCGGTGCTTACGCCTTACGTGACACGCTACGACCCGAGGCAAAGGTAGCAATCAAGCGACTGAACGACTTAGGGATTGCGACCATCATGATTACCGGAGACAACGAGGCAACCGCTCGCGCTATTGCGAACGAAGCTGGGTTGACACGCTATATCGCCGAATGCTTGCCTGAAGAGAAGGTTTCGCAAATCAAGGTGTTACGAGAGGAATATGGAACAATCGGGATGATTGGCGACGGAATCAATGATGCCCCCGCCCTTGCGACCGCCGACGTGGGGATTGCCATGGGCGAAGGTACGGATGCCGCACTAGAAACGGCAGATGTCGTCTTAATGAAAAACGACCTCGTCCGATTGAGTGACGCCATTCGTCAATCGCGCAAATTAAATCGAATCGTCTTACAGAACGTCGTTTTTGCACTCGGTGTGATTCTTGTCTTGATTACAACGAACATCTTTGAGTTACTCATCATGCCGTTCGCGGTTGTAGGACATGAAGGCTCAACCATTTTGGTTATTTTGAACGGCCTCCGACTCCTCACGTCATCGTGGGAGTGATCCATTCGACAAAATGGAATCGATGATTGAAACAATATGTCGATTTCGTTATAATTGAAACAATGTGTCTACAGACTGAAACAGATCGAAAGATTGACTAAAGGTGGTACAAGATATGAATACGATTGCAGTCATCGGCAAGGTGTTTGTCGATATTAAAGGGACTTCCTTCGCACCGCTCCACAAAGATGCGAAGAATGTCGGCGACATCACTTTTTCCAATGGCGGAACAGGTCGAAACGTTGCTCAAAACTTAGGTGTGCTCGGCAACGATGTCCGCTTCGTCTCGACCGTCACGAACGACCAAATCGGTGTCGGTGTCCTCGAAGAGTTACGTTGCTTGAATGTAAACGTCGATGGGGTCGACATGCTTGACGATAATGGTATGGGAATGTGGCTCGCTGTAATGGACAACAACGGTGATCTTCAAACATCTATTTCGAAACAACCAGACGAAGCCCGTATGGAAGAAGCGATTTTACGTCAAATCGATACGGTCTTCGAAGAGAGCGACGCGGTCGCCATCGATTTAGACTTATCGGTCAACGTCTTGAACGAGACGATTGAACTATGCCGTGAAATGGATTTACCGCTTTATGGTGTCTGTGGCCATCTATCCGTCATCGAACGAAACCGTCATTTGCTTCAAGGATTCACAGGATTCATCTGCAGTCGCGAGGAAGCGGAAATTTTGTCCGACATGTCAATCGTTACAGTGGACGATGCCCTTCGCGTCGCGGAAGTACTCGCCATGAAAGGTGCTCCCCTCACAATCGTCACGATGAGTGAGCTTGGCGCTGTATATGTCGACCTTCATACGAACGAACAAGGTCACGTCCCGACGACAAAAGTGAAAGTCGCCGACTCCACAGGGGCGGGTGATTCATTCTTCTCCGCTGTCATCTCGGAGCTCATGAAACAACACTCGATTGAAGAGGCGCTTCGATTGGGCATGCGCGTCGCAGGAAAAGTCATCGCCTCTCATGAGAACGGATTGACGCAAGAGATGTACGCATCATTAGAACAACCTACGCAAGAATGAAAAGAACGCATCGGCGAATCGTCGATGCGTTTTGTGCAAAATCACAGGAACGAAAGGAACGATCTCATTGGTTCGAACGAAATTAAGAAGCGCGATCATTTTAATGAATGATCGAGATGAAGTGGCTTTGATCCGTCGCGAAAAAGAAAACGTCCTCTATTACGTTTTCCCAGGTGGCGGAGTCGAATATGGGCACACAACAGAAGAGACGGCCGTACGTGAAGCATTTGAAGAACTCGGTGTTCACGTGGAACTAGAAGGTGTCGCTGCCTACGTCGCATTCAATAACGAGTTAAATCCTTATTATTGGGCGAAGATGACAGGTGGCGAATTCGGGACCGGAACAGGTGAAGAGTTTCAAGAGGAACAGACTAACGGATCGTATACACCGATGTGGATCAAACGGTCTGCACTCCCTCATCTCCCCGTTCGTCCACCTTCACTTGCTGAAAAACTCGCCTTACATGAGGAACGTTTTTACGATTTGACCTTATCCGAGGAGTAATCAGGTGTACACCCTGCCGAAATCGGGAAACGTTTTTTAACGATCGAGTTAGGAGGGTTTTATAATGGCAATGACAGAAGTGAAGGAAAAAAAGAATTGGCTTTCATTTGGGAAAGAGTTATTTCGAAGATTTCAAGAGCATGATGTACAAGACTACGGGGCTACCCTAGCATTCTTTTGGTTTTTATCCATTTTTCCTGGAATCATCTTTATTTTGGCGCTCTTGTCCTTTTTTGATGTCTCACAAGATTCGTTTCAAAATCAATTGAACGATTTGGCACCCGGGTCCGCCGCTTCCGGGTTTCTAACGGGAATTTTCGAGGCGATTGGCGAACCACAAGGCGGTCTCTTGTCGCTCGGTGCGATTTTGGCCATTTGGTCCGCCTCAAAAGGGGTAGACCGTCTGATCACGACGTCACTTCATGCTTATGGTGAAGACAATGAACGTAACTTTTTCGTCAAAAAAGGATTG
The DNA here is from genome assembly GCF_018617145.1 of Exiguobacterium sp. s75. Lineage (GTDB taxonomy): Bacteria > Bacillota > Bacilli > Exiguobacteriales > Exiguobacteriaceae > Exiguobacterium > Exiguobacterium profundum. The sequence goes on along the minus strand of NZ_JACSJQ010000004.1, from coordinate 163,677 downwards.
GCACTCGGATTGACGATATTGCTTGGACTCGGGATGCTACTGCTGATTCTATCGAACGTGTTCGGGTCTCAAATCATTTCATTCGTCACTGAGTATTTACCCGTCAACATTACCGGAGCCGAAGAAATGATGATCAACGTGTTCCGATATGTCCTTACGACGGTTGTCCTCATTTTGACGCTTTCGATTTTTTATAAAGTATCTCCACAACAGCACGTCTTTTGGAAAAGTACCATCCCTGGTGCCATCTTCGGTGTCATCGGTTGGCAAATCGTCTCATTCGGTTTCAACCTATACGTTTCAAACTTCGGAAGTTATGACTCGACTTACGGGTCACTCGGAGGAATCATCGTCACGTTGCTCTGGTTACAATTAACCGGGATGATCATTTTAATCGGATCTGAGATCAACGCGACATGGATGCGTTTCTTCAAGACACCGAGCGAACAGGAATACGAACGCGACTTCAAAAAGAACAAAAAGAAAGCGAAACAAAAGCAAGAAGAAGATAACTATGATGACATCCCGACGAATACGTACGGATAACCCAAAAGGAGCACGTTCAAACTGAACGCGCTCCTTTCTTATGCTTCGATCGGATCAAGACGTCCCGTCGCCGGGTCAATCACGAATCCGTGTACATTCGTTCCTGGTGGTAACAGTGGATGGTTATTGATCAGGTTAACAGAATGAACGACGTTCTCTTCAACTGAATCAAATCCATGGAGCCACTGCTCCAAATCCATTCCTGAAGACTTTAGCGTCTTCAACGTTTGCGGGTCGATTCCACGACGCTCCATCTCTTCGATGACGACAGTCGGTTCAATCGCCGCCATCCCACAATCGTAATGTCCGACGACGACAACTTCTTCTGCTCCTAGCGCATAAAGAGCGACCAAAATGGAGCGCATGGCCGAACCGAACGGATGCGACAAGACTGCACCCGCATTTTTAATGATTTTAGCGTCTCCGTTCTTAAGTCCTAGCGCTTGAGGTAACAGTTCTGTCAAACGTGTATCCATACACGTCAAAATGACGATTTTCTTATCTGGGAATTTATCAGATACGAACGGTTCGTACTGTTTTTCCTCTACGAAACGTTTATTGAATGCAAGCATTTCTTTTACGACTGACACGTTAACGCCTCCTCTTTTTTTACAACACAAATCTTGAAACGATGAGTCCGATGACCATCCATGCTCCGAACAGCGTGTTCACTTTCGCTGTCATCGCCATCGCAGGCATCAATGCGGCCGGCTCTGCCTTCTGCCAAAACCGTTGAATCGCCCGGACCATGACCGGCACCGTAAAGAGCGACAGCAAGACCCACGGAGTGACGCCATATATTACGACCGCTAAGATGATGCCGATTAATGCCGCGATAAAGAATGCGGCCAATACATACACCGCACGTCGATGACCGACTAGACATGCGATCGTTTTTCGACCATTCTCTTTATCGTTATCTAAATCGCGGATGTTATTCGCAAGCAAGATTGCTCCGATCAACAAGGCCATCGGGAACGACACGAGTAGCAACTCCGTCGTCACCGTATTGATTTGGATAAAGCCGGCAATCCCGATGATGACATATCCCATGAATAGCCCCGCGACAATTTCACCAAACGGCGTATAGGCAATCGGTAGCGGCCCTCCAGTATATAAGTAGCCGACAAGCATAGACAAGGCGCCGATCCAAAGCAAATGCCAGCTTGTGGATGCCGCAATGTAGAGCCCGAGTAGTGCCGCAATCGTATACATGCCGAGCGCCACCGCTAATACTTGCTGTGGTGTAAATCCATCACGTACGATGGAGCCTCCGATTCCGATTGACCCCTCATGATCAAGACCACGCTTGTAGTCATAATACTCGTTAAATAAGTTCGTCGCGATTTGAATAAGGACAGATGCCACTAACATGGCAAGGAAAAGTCCCCACTTGAGTTCGGTTTGATCGAGGACGATGAACGTCCCGAGCAAGACCGGAATAAAGCTTGCGGTCAGGGTATGCGGGCGAATCATTCGCCAATATGCCCCTTTCGATTTCTGTTTCATTTCGTTCCCTCCCTTCGTTAGTTTACGTCTCGATGAAAAAATCTGTCAACGCCAGCCCATTATCCTAGATTCTTGATCATTTCCCGAGCATTTCATAGGCAGGTGTATTGCGAACTCATGATACACTAAAGATTGAGAATTCTATCCGATTGAGGAGGCTTTTCTTTTATGCCAGATACTCAAACACATATAAAACAGCGAATTGAGCAGGCCCATAAACGGGCGCGAGCTTGGCAACGGCCTGTCCTCGCATCATACACATGGGAAATCTCGGCGTTCGATGCTTTTCAAATCATCCAGAACACCGATACGTCCCATTATTATTTCATGACACCAGACCGGACGCTCGAAATGCTAGGTTGCGGGGATGCACTCGTCTTGAGCGCTTCTGGACCCGAACGATTTCAGCGACTTCAATACGATTGGAGTCTTCACCGACGAGATGTCGATGCGACAATCCACGCGTTCGCCGGTTTTTCATTCGACACGTTTATGCGACCACAAAAAAGTATGTGGGATGCCTTTGGGGAGGCATCACTCGTCGTCCCAAAATTTTTATACCGTCGCTATAAAGACCGACACACGTTGACAGTGGCCACTCTCGTCTCTTCGAAGCAGTCGGTCGAACAGTATTTGATTCAATTGGCAGATCAGTTGGCCCAGTTCAGTTCACTTCGTCCGACGGAAGAAGCGACGCCGTCTTATACAAAAGTGAAAGATGGGGTCGATCACTTCAAGTCCAGTTTCCAACAGGCTAAACAGTTGATTGAAGAAGAACGAGTTGAAAAAATCGTGATTGCCCGCGAAGAAATTTATCAGCGTTCCGATGATGCGTTCCCCTTCTCAAAAAGTTTGAAGCATTTAGCAGATCATCAAGAATCTAGTTACATCTATTTGTATCAACCAAAGCGTGACACTGGTTTCTTTGGGGCGACTCCTGAACGATTGATTCAAAAAGAAGGCATGCAACTGAACACGGCTGCCATCGCCGGGACAATCAAGCGTCCGAAAACCGAGATCGAGGCAGAAATTGCGAAAGAGAAACTCCTAAACGATTCAAAAAATCGTGAGGAGCATCAAATTGTCGTGAAAGACATCAAGCAGGCGTTGACACCCTATACTGCACCGATTCAAACACGAGATATTCCGCAAATTTTGGCCAATCGCTCGGTGTTCCATCTACACACCCCAATTCAAGCGACACTCGAAACAAATGCTTCCTTGCTGTCACTTGCGGAATCGCTACATCCAACGCCAGCACTCGGCGGCTCTCCGAAGCGGACATCGGTCCGATTGCTTCGTGAAATTGAGCGATTCGACCGCGGGTGGTACGGTTCTCCGTTTGGTTGGGTAGACAATGAAGGCGACGGCGAGTTTGTCGTGGCGATTCGCTCTGCACTCGTTCAACACCAATTCGTCGCACTGTATGCTGGATGTGGGATTGTGAAAGACTCTGCACTCGAGCAAGAGCTCGAAGAAACAGAAATAAAAATGAGTCCAATCAAACAAGCTTTGCAGTTTGATTTACACAATCAAGGAGGCACCCTAGATGAATAAGGTTTTGACCGATTGGGTCGCATCCATGGTAAATCGGCTTGTTGCGTCCGGTGTAAAAGACGTGGTCATCAGCCCAGGATCCCGCTCGACTCCGCTCGCTGTAGCGGCATATCTTCATCCTCAGATTCGTCATCACATCATCGTCGATGAACGATCTGCCGGATTTTTTGCTCTTGGACTGACCCGTGCGTCAGAAACAATTCGCCCGGTCGCATTGATTTGCACAAGTGGAACGGCGGCAACAAACTACTATTCGGCTGTGACAGAAGCGTTCATATCGCATTTGCCACTCGTCGTACTGACAACCGATCGTCCTCATGAACTGCGCAATGTCGGGGCTCCACAAGCAATCAATCAAGTCCGCCTCTACGGTGAACAAGTGAAGACGAGCATTGATTTGCCTGTTCCAGAGGAGACAACGTTATCGTTTATGAAACAAACGATTACCCGCTTCACGAATCTGTCAATGCAAGCACCGATGGGACCTGTTCATTTGAATGTACCGTTTCGAGAGCCTCTGCTTCCTGACCTCGAGTCATTGAAACAGATGTTAAAAGCTGACCCTGTCTTGCCAGAACGACAGCGTATTCGGCCGACACAAGCAGACAAAAACATTTTCTCGGAATGCACGAGTCAAAAACGACTCGCCTTCGTCGTCGGACCTTACACCCCGACATCTTGGCAGAAATCCATTGTTGAATTCGCTTCCGAACGACAGATCCCGATTTTTGCCGATCCTCTTAGTGGCATGCGACGTTTCGACGGCGTCTTGACCAACTATGACACGTGGCTCGCGAGTGAGCATCGGACTGATTGGCTGCCTGAGGTGTTCGTCCGTTTCGGGGCTGCACCTGTTTCGAAACGCTTCAATCAATGGATGGCCATGGCGAATCAACTCGTCATCGATGAACCGGGATCTTATCGCGACCCAAGTAGCCGAGCCACCATCTGTTACGGCGACGCACTCGATTTTCTACCGCTCATCGCATCCGCAAACGAACCTCGGTACCTTGAACGTTTACGCTTTTTTGAAGAGGTTGCCGAGTCTGCAAAATCGTCACTTCAAGGTGAAGCGGAATTGACGAAACGATTGCTCGATACATCGATTGAGCGTCTATTCGTCAGTAATAGTATGCCGATTCGAGATATAGATACATCACTGTCTGCCGGCACGAATATACACGTTCTCGCCAATCGAGGCGCAAACGGAATTGATGGTGTGTTATCCACTGCACTCGGAAGCAGTTATGATACGGCTCACGGCGCTCTATTGATCGGTGATTTAGCGTTCTATCATGATAGCAACGCCTTGCAACTGTTAAAGCATCATCCCGGAAAATTTTCCGTCGTGATTGCTAACAATAACGGTGGAGGGATATTTTCCTTCCTCCCGCAGGCTTCTGTCGACACACAGTTGTTCGAAGATTTATTCGGCACACCGCTTGATTTAAATATCCGTGGATTTGCTGACACATATGGCTTATCGTATCGTCTAATTGAACGACCGGATGAAATTCAAGAAGCGATTGAAGATGGCGTTCATTTAATCGAATTCCCATCGAATCGTGAGGAGAATGTGACGATCCATCGAGGTTGGACACAATCTGTCTGCGCTCGCCTCATCACGGAGAACGAATCATGAACATCGATTTACGTGGCGTACGTTATGAAGTGATTCATCGCGGTGAGGGAAAACCGGTATTATTTTTACACGGATTCACCGGAAACGCCCATTGGGTCGATTCGCTCCCTACATTACCGATTCGTCTTGTGTCACCGTCGCTCCTCCAACATGGCGCAACGGAGCACCCTTCAGTCAATCGTTCGACAATGAGTCAGCAAGTTAAGGATTTGTCCCGCTTACTGGATACGGACGACCGACCTTGGACAGTCGTCGGCTATTCACTCGGTGGGAGAATCGCATTGACACTCGCCGCATGCGACGAGCGTGTCGAACATGTCATCGGGATCAGCACGACTCCCGGTCTGCTCACTTCTAAGGAACGAGCCGCACGCCGCCGCCAAGATGCAGAATTGGCTCACTTGATTGAAACCGAGGGTATCGCTGCATTCGTGAATCGTTGGGAGAACCTTCCGCTTTGGCGACAGACGGAAGACATGAAACGTTCACTCCGAACAGGTCGGCTCGCCCAACAACCGAATGCCCTCGCAAACAGTTTGCGGTCAATCGGTACGGGACATATGCCATCGTTATGGGGCACATTGCAGTGTCTCCCCCGTACCGACTTGATTGTCGGGTCAGACGATCTCAAGTTCAAAGCCATCGCAAGATACATGCAGGAAGAGCGACCAGATATTAAAATCTATGAAATTTCAAACGCAGGGCATGCTCCTCATATTGAGAATGCATCAGAGTTTGGTACAATAATAAAGAAATTGATTTTAGGGGGTATTTAAAATGGAATCAGTAGCGAACTGGACATCGGTCCGGACGTATGAAGACATTAAATATGAAACGTGGAACGGGATTGCCAAAATCACCATCAACCGTCCCGAAGTGCGCAATGCATTCCGTCCGTTGACGGTCAATGAATTGATTGATGCATTCGCTCGCGCTCGCGACGATAAAGAAGTCGGCGTCATCATCTTGACAGGTGAAGGCGAAAAGGCATTCTGTTCAGGTGGAGACCAAAAGGTTCGTGGACATGGCGGCTATGTCGGGGACGATGAAATCCCACGCTTGAACGTCCTCGACCTTCAGCGCTTGATTCGTGTCATTCCAAAACCGGTCATCGCCATGGTCGCAGGTTTCGCAATCGGCGGAGGACACGTCCTTCACGTCGTCTGTGACTTGACGATTGCAGCGGACAACGCTCGCTTCGGACAAACAGGTCCTAAAGTCGGTTCGTTCGATGCAGGATACGGTTCTGGATACTTGGCACGCATCATCGGCCATAAAAAAGCTCGTGAAATCTGGTACCTTTGCCGTCAATACGATGCACAAGAAGCACTCGACATGGGACTCGTCAACACGGTCGTCCCACTCGATCAACTCGAAGCAGAAACGATCAAGTGGTGCCAAGAAATCTTACAACACTCACCTACAGCGCTTCGCTTCTTGAAAGCAGCAATGAACGCAGATACAGATGGTCTTGCCGGACTTCAGCAACTCGCTGGAGACGCAACGCTTCTCTACTACACGACAGATGAAGCAAAAGAAGGACGCGATGCGTTCAAAGAAAAACGTGACCCTGACTTCGGTCAATTCCCACGTTTCCCTTAATTGTTGAGAGAGTAGCGATTTCGCTACTCTTTTTTTGGAGGTGACAGCTATGTATGAATGGATTCGGAAACACCCAGCGTCACATCTCGCCCTTGTGACAGCTGACGATCGATTGACATGGGCAATGCTACGCACGGAAAGCCTTCAACTTGCCCAGTTCATCCATGAACAGACACCCACCGCCAAACGAATTGGCATATTCGCTAAAAACAGCAAAGACTATGTCATTGCCGTTCATGCAGTACATCTGCTCGGAAAAGTGCTTGTTCCGTTGAATACACGGCTGACCGAAGAGGAAGTGCGTACTCAGCTACAAACAGCAAAAGTGGACCTCCTTCTCGTTGACGTAGAAATCGATTTGTCTATCACCCAACTCCTGATCACACGCCGGACCACTTCATGTTTCACCGTGACCCATGAGTGGAATGAAGATGAAACCATGTCTCTCATGTTTACGTCCGGAACGACGGGTCGAGCCAAAGCAGTGCAACAGACGTACGGGAATCACCTCGCTAGCGCCCGAGCCGCTGAAGCGCATTTGGACTATCGTCCATCAGACCGGATGCTCGCGGTGACCCCGCTCTTTCATATGAGCGGACTCTCCCAAGTGTATCGGAGTGCCATCATCGGTTCGACTCTCTATGTCGAGCCGCGATTTGATGTCGATCGAACCCTTCACGTCATCGAAACAGAAGGCATCACCCAACTGTCACTCGTCTCAATTATGCTGCAACGATTGCTCTATGCCGGTCTGAAGAAGCATCATCTTCGCACGTTACTCGTCGGAGGCGGGCCCGTCCCGCGCTCATTACTAGAAGAAGCAGAACGACGGCAGTTACCCATTGCTCAGACATACGGGATGACCGAGACGTGCTCTCAGGTCGCGACGTTACTTCCGAGCGAAGCGCTCTCACATATCGGTTCGAGTGGGCAGGCAATCGCCCCCACAAGAATTCGAATTAATTCAGACGGAGAGATTGAAGTAAAGGGACCAACTGTGACGAAAGGATACTTCGAACAACCTGAATCAGACGCTTGGACACCCGATGGTTATTGGCGAACGGGTGACCTCGGCACGATGAGGGATGGCTATTTATATGTACACGATCGCCGAACCGACCTTATTCTGTCTGGTGGTGAAAATGTTTATCCTGCTGAAATCGAAGCCGCCATGTTACGCTGTACCGGCGTCCAAGACGTCGGCGTCACGAAACAATCACATCCGACTTGGGGAGAAGTCCCAATCGCCTTCGTCGTCGGCTCCTATGACCCAGCCGAGATGCAGGAAGTTCTCGATTCACAGTTGGCTAAATATAAGCACCCGATCACCATCCACCACGCACCGAATTTACCACGAAACGCGAACGGAAAATTAATGCGCCATCGCTTAAAGGAGCTACTGCCATGATCAAACGTGCTGACCTTTCCATCGTCCCGTTGACGTTTAAACACCCGATCGTGACGGCACACGCCGTCTTATCTGTCCGAAGAACGCTCATCCTTCGTCTAGAGACCGTAGACGGTGTCGTCGGATACGGAGAAGGTGCTGCTTTTGAGACCCCTTGGTACACGGAAGAAACGACCCGATCGATGATCGATACGTCCAAATTGATTCTCAATTTACTGAAAGGGATGACGGTCACGACGGACGTGTTTCCGAACTTGGTCTCGTCCATCATCGGTCAGCACATGGCAAAGGCGATGTGGGAAAGTGCACTCTGGGAGATTGAAGCAACGCGCGCGAACAAATCACTAAAGTCATTCATGAGCGCCGGAGATTCCGTTTCCTGCGGACGAACAATCGGGATTGGGTTACTGAATCAAACGATGAAATCCATCGAGACGGCATTAGCTGACAGATTCGAACGCATCAAATTAAAGGCATCTCCTAATGAACTGGTTCCTGCCCTACGTGAGATTCGTGCGGTCTTCCCTGACGCGCCTCTCATGATTGATTTAAACGGAAGTGCGTCCGATCAACCAATGGAATGGTTCGAACAACTCGATGCCCATCGGTTATTGATGATCGAACAACCGTACCCAAGCCGACAATTCACAAAATCAGCGGCTCTCCAAGCAAAACTCACGACCCCCATTTGTCTCGACGAATCCATCACGTCTTATGACGACGTGGATACGATGGCACAGCTTGGTGCCGGAAAAATCGTCAACATTAAACCCGCACGTGTCGGTGGGCTTAGCGAGGCGCTCCACATTCGAAAACACGGAACGCCATACTGGGTCGGTGGCATGTATGAATCCGGTATCGGAAGATATCATACACTCTTGTTTGCTTCGTTAAGCGGCGCGAGCTTCCCCGCGGACATGTCAGGCACGAGCGCTTATTTCGAGCAAGATTTACTCGATACCCCGCTTGAAGTGGAGAATGGAAAGTTGACTCTTCCGGATTCCGTACAACCAGATTGGAATGTGATTGAACGGTTACGCGAAGAAGTGATTACATTGCAAACATGAAAAAGGTGTGGTTCACGAGAACCACACCTTTTTACGTTAACGGAACGATCCCGTTAACACTTCATATCCATCTTCTGTGACAACAACTGTATGCTCGAACTGCGAAACAAGACTCTTGTTCGGAGTGAAGAGCGTCCAACCATCCTCTTCCGATTGATAGACGATTTCATCCTTTGTCGAGATGAACGTCTCAACAGCAATCACTTGCCCGGCTTTTAATAACTGATTTTCTTCGCGACTATAATAGTTCGAGATCGTCTCTGGCTCCCCGTGCAATGTCCGACCGAGTCCGTGTCCGGCCAAGTTCCGGATGACCGTGAATCCATTCTTTCTCGCGTCAGCGTAAATTGCTTTCCCGATCTGATTGACTTTCACACCCGCCTTGACCTTGCTGAGACCAGCTTCTAATGAAGTCAAGGATACTTCGACCAAACGTTCGTGCTGAGGTGACTTCGCCGCCCCCGCAATCACAGTGCGTCCCGTATCGGCATAATACCCATCCTTCACAGCGGAGACGTCGACATTGACGATATCGCCTTCTTGAATGACTTCATCTCCCGGAATACCATGGGCAGCAACGTCATTGAGCGAGATACATGTGTAACCTGGAAATTCGTACATCGTAATCGGTGCAGAAGCTGCACCTTCTTCTTCTAAAATACGTTGCCCGATCGCATCTAATTCTTTTGTTGTCATACCGGGCTTAACGGCTTTCGCCATCTCATCTCGCGCAAGTGCGACGATTCGCCCGATTTCGCGCAGTGCATCGTAATCATAATCTAACATCATCATTCTCCCTTTTAATCTAATAATCGATTCTGATATAAGTATTCTTCAGATATATCTGCGAATAAGAACATGCCGTCCGGTAACGGATAACTGAAGGTTCTCGTCACTTCGTTCGAACTGAAATCACGATAGTCCCCCGATAAATAACCACGCCCCCGTACATCCATCGCCGCCATCGTCTGAATGAAATACGGTCGGAAACTCCAGTTATAGCCTCGATACGTATTATCGACACGCCACTCTCCATTCACGCAGTAAACGTTCGCACTCGTCTGGAAACCTGTCTTATCCGTTAGATAATATCGAACAAACACCTCTTCCAATTTTGGGGCGATGAATTGAATCCACTCATCTTTCTTGTCTCTCGACCATTTTCCAGATTGAACGAGTTCTCCGATTCGGCGGTGTAACTCAAATTCAAGCTCGTACAAGCGATTCAATCGTTTCTGATCATGTAAAAAGAAGGAGGGAACTTCTTGTGCCAATACACCCATTCCTTTGATTTCTCGTTGTGGAAGCGCATCTTCTAATCCGAGTAGCCCCCCCATGTAATAGCGACCACCGTGCTGCCACGCGTAACGAAGCTGTCCAACATGGTCGATGGATTTGTAAAGAAGCGGTGCACCGAGCTTTGAAGCGATATATTCCATTGTCTGAAGCATATTCGGATAGGTGACCGATAACGTCTTTTTCTCAATCATTGTACCAAGGTCGACGAGTAACAATTCTGGCGCAAGTGTCATGATGTCTTCGATGCTCGTCGATTCCGCAAAGTCTAACGCAATCTTCAATCCATACGACCGATAGTACTGAATGACACGCGACAGACGAGAGACATCAACTAAATCCGTTCCTTGGAGTGTCACGTATATGCGATGTAACGGAAAATTGAGTTCGCGAAGCGGTGCTAAAAACGCTTCTCCTCCTTCTTCAAGAATCCACTCTGCCCGGCATCTAAACGTGACAAAAGATTTAGCGTCACGAAGTTGTTCAGCCGCTAACTGTTCCATTCGCTGAGCGATGTCTAATTGATACTCGAGGGGAACGTCATCATCATAAAAAAATGGTGTCAACGATTCACCACGAAAGCGTCCGTGTACCATATATCCTTCCACTTGAAACGTCGCCGCTCCAAGGATTGGTTCATACGTCACCATCACTTCTTCAGGATGGACCATCACTTCTACCGCATCCATAACTCCATCACCTCTTCGTTAAATACGAAAACGAGCTACATTCAGCTCGTTCGCGTGTGTACATACATATAGGCACCGAAACAAGCAATAAAATAGGCGATACTCACCATGCCATATGCAATGCCCATCTTTCCGCCTACTCCAATGGCTAACACTAAGAAAATCATCGCTCCAAATAACAATGTTGCCACGGGGATATAACGAAAGTTAGGACGATTCGTCCTTGAGACAATTGGTTTCAATGCGATTACACAACCAAGTAGCACAAGGAGACCGAAACTTAATTCCACCATCCGTTGACACCTCATCCTTCTATCTCTACTCAACTAGTGTAGCACGACACAATAAAAAATGCCGCAAATCCACTTAAGGAAATGCGGCATTTCACGATGATTAGTCACGCGGACGGCGTGGGCCACGGTCATCCGAGCGACGACGATCGTCACCACGGAATGATCCTTTACGGTCTCCGCTACGTCCATCACGACGTTCGCCACCGCGTCCACCACGACGATCGCCACCACGGCCACCGCCACCGCCACGACGGTCGTTACGACCACGGTATCCACCGCGATCGCCACCACGGCCACCTTGGCGTTTCACACGAACTGGTTCAGCGTACGAGATTTCAACAGGTGTTGAATCTGGCTCTTTCGTCAATCCACGGAGGGCAGCAGCGAGAATTTCAACTGCTTCGTACTCTTCAAGAAGTTCTGTCGCAAGTTGCGTGTAAGCTTTGAAGTCGCCCGCTTGAACGCGTTCGATCAATTCTTCAGCTGCTTGCTTTTGGTTTCCTTCAAGTACTTCCGCGATTGTCGGTACGTGACGACGGTTCATGCGTTTGTTCGTTACACGTTCAATTGCTTTCACTTGTCCAAATTCACGTGGCGTGATGAACGTGAGGGCTGTACCAGTTTTACCAGCACGACCTGTACGACCGATGCGGTGTACGTAGCTCTCTGGGTCTTGTGGTACATCGAAGTTGTAAACGTGTGTGACACCTGAAATATCAAGTCCACGTGCCGCAACGTCTGTCGCTACCAAGATATCGATTGTTCCGTTTTTGAAACGACGAATAACTTGGTCACGTTTCGATTGCGTCAAGTCTCCGTGAAGACCGTCTGCAGTGTATCCGCGTTTGATGAGTGCTTCTGTCACTTCGTCTACACGTTTCTTCGTACGAGCGAAGATGATGCTGAGTTCTGGTGAGTCGATGTCGATCAAACGGCAAAGCGTATCGAATTTTTGACCTTCACGCAATTCGATGAACTGTTGGTTGATGTTCTCAACTGTCATTTCTTTCGCTTTGACTTTGATGATTGTCGGCGACTTCATGAAACGCTCAGCAATCTTTTTGATTTGTGGTGGCATTGTCGCTGAGAAGAGAAGCGTTTGGCGCTCTTCAGGAAGACCAGCCAAAATCGTTTCGATATCTTCAACGAAGCCCATGTTGAGCATTTCATCCGCTTCATCCAAGATGACTGTTTGAATGTCATCGAGTTTGATCGTCTTACGCTTCATGTGGTCCATGAGACGTCCTGGTGTCGCTACGACGATTTGCGGGTTCTTTTTCAAACCACGGATCTGACGGTCAATTTGTTGACCACCGTATACTGGAAGTGCGTATACGCGCTTCGTTTCACCGATTTTGTTTAATTCTTCTGCAACTTGAATCGCAAGTTCACGTGTCGGTGCAAGAACGAGTGCTTGGACTTGACGCGCCTTTGAATCGATTCGCTCAATTGTCGGAATACCGAAAGCTGCTGTTTTCCCTGTACCTGTTTGTGCTTGTCCTAATACGTCCACTCCCGTGAGTGCGACAGGAATTGTCTCAGCTTGGATCGGTGTAGCTTCCTCGAAGCCCATTTTGTGTACACCTTTTACTAATGCTTCACTTAATTGTAAGTCTTGAAATTTTGTCAAATTATATTCTCCTTTGTTCATACAAAAAACGTCTGAGTTCAGTTTGACAGATCTACAGACGTTTTCTTAATGTTTCCTCATAGTCAACTTTATTAACTATAACGTATTTATTCCTAAAATGAAAGAAATACATTTTCAAACTTTTTCATGTCACCCGAACATGAGTTATCTTATTTCAATTTGTAGCCGTTGTCGAGCTTTTCAACTTGTTTCTCTTTCAACAGTTTTCCAAGCGCTCGTTTAAATGCCGCTTTACTCATCCCGAATTCACGGTCGATGATGTCAGGTGATGTCTTATCACCATAAGGCATTTGTCCTCCACGTTCTTCAATATACGAGAGGATGCTCGCCGCATCACCATCAATCGCCTCGTACGCACGTGGCTTCATCGAAACGAGGACCGTACCATCTTGTTTGACCTGCGTCACACGAACGGTCAACTGTTCTCCGAGACGTGGCCAACGCGTCATCTCTGCCTCATGCAAGAAACCGAGTGATTCGCCTTCGACCCATACGTTGACGCCCACTTCACGTTTATTGACGACGATGGCCTGCACGTCCTGGTTGTTCCATTCTTCTTTCGACGGTCGTGCCAACAAGTTCAAGAACGCATATGGTGCAGGGTCCCCAAGCAAACGTCCTTTTTGGTCATACTTCAAGCGAATGCACAATTGATCGCCTGTCTGCGGCCAATACGACCGGTTCTCCGGTAAGTCATCCATTGAAACGAGAACGTCCTTTTGAATTCCGATATTCACGAAGACCCCTGTGTTATACCGGACGCCCGTTACCTCAAACCATTCATACTCATCAAATGAAACGGTCGGAATCGTCATCGTTGATGCGAGACGTCCTTCTGAATCATGATATAAGAAGACGCGAACTGTTTGACCGATCGTCACTTCTTCTGTCTGTTCTTTTCGGTGAAGGAGCACCTCTTCGCGGCCGTTACTAATGAATACTCCAAAATCAGCAGAACGTTCCGCGACTAAATCTACTACTTCTCCTGCTCGCAATGCCATTACACCCACATCCTTTTCTAAGCTATTACTGTCAGTATACCTATCTACACACGTTCCTAATCATATCATGTTCTCTTTCAACATTTTGAATAAATGTGTCGAAAATGTGAACGTGTTTTGAGACAGTTGAAATGGCGATTGTTTAATGAACTCACATGATTTATTAAAATTTTGTGACAATTTTGTGAACGCCTTTTTTTCTGCTAGTATCCTTTTTTTGAAAACGTTATTATATAGGAAGTGTCCAGTATAGATAAGGTTTCATTTAGGATTGATCGGGGGATAATAAATGTTTGATATACAGTCTCGTTCTTTTGCAAAACGTTTTACAAAAGGATTACTTGTCGCCTTTTTCGCATTGCTCGCATCACTCAGTTTTATTTTCTCAAACGGTGTCGATACGAACGTTTCGTCATCTTCGACTTACATGACCCAAGAGTAAACGCCATTCAGCCAACTGAAGGCGTTTTTTCTTTGGAATACATAACAGGATTTTCCTTCAAAAAGTCGAATACGATTAAAAGACCATGCCTTTTTCTTTCATACCCTTTAAGAAAAGGAGACTCCGCTATGATTTTTTATTTTCTCACGACCATTTTATCAATCGTAGGACTTGCTTTCTTGTTCCAGACTGAATTGTACAAAGATCCAATCGGGACATTTCTATTCGCCGTCTTGATTGCCATGGGACTCTCTTCCTTCAAACAACTCTTCATGCAGGCAAACGAGTATTTTGTAGAAAGACGGAACCAGAAACGAATCAAACGCGTCGTGGACAGAATGCACTCTACGACTCGAAAACGCTCTACATAACGCTCGTCTTCCCTCGCCACATTTGGTATCCTATGTAGGAACAGACATCGTACAATGGATTTATAATCGCAGGAGGCACACAACCGTATGAATGAAATCCCGTTATCGAATGAATGGCTACTTCGTTATTCACCTGTCATGGAGCTCTGGTTAAAAGAGGACGGCATTTTGCTCGTCGATGATGACAATCGAATCCGTCTCACTCTCGAAATCGGAAGTGACCAGGCCATGCAAATCAAAAGTATCGAGCAAGACGGCGCCTATTTCGTCGTCGATCCTGTGAATAAACGCATTACGTTCGAGCTCGAAGAAGAGGAAGAAGAGAGCGATTCTCGCTTTTGGGAATAAGGATTCATGCCGAAGGGTCGGATTCTCGTCAAGAGAAGAAGACTCTTTCTTGTTGTCATCATGAGAGGAGAGAATAGAATGATTCGAACAGCTGTATGGTTTTTCTCATTTTTTGCCGTATTACCGATCACCGTCCCGTTTTTACAGAAAGCGAAAAAAATCGAAACACCGAAACGTTACCGTTACGTACAAGATATCGCTTATAAATGGGCACAGTTTCTACTAAAAATCGCAGGTTCAGACGTCCGTGTCCATGGCCAAGACCAGATTCCGGATGAACCCGTCGTCTACGTGTCGAACCACCAAGGAAACTTCGATGTCCCGATCATGTTGACCGCCACGAAACGACCGAAAGCGTTTATCTCAAAAATCGAGGTTCAAAAATTCCCGATTATCCCACGTTGGATGGAATTGATGGGATGTATCTTCATCGACCGGAGTGACCGTCGGCAATCGATTCAAGCCATTCGTTCCGGAGTCGAAACGATTCAATCCGGTCAATCGATGATTGTCTTCCCAGAAGGCACACGCTCAAAAGGTGGACCGATGAAGGAGTTTAAAGCTGGAAGTTTGACGCTTGCCACATCAAGTGGTGCGAAGATTGTTCCAGTCGCGATTCAAGGCAGTTATAAATTGTTAGAAGCCAAAAATCGAATCACCCCGGCAACGGTCGATGTCACATTCTTACCTGCGATTGATCCGGCCGATTTGCCGAACAAGGAAATCGCAGCGACGGTCGAGGCGGCCATTCGTCAACAGCTTGAAGGAGAGAACGCATGAGTTTATTAATGATTGAAGGCATTCATAAAGAGTTTGCCGACAAAGTCTTATTTGATGATGTGACGATGACAATCCATCCCGGAGACCGTATCGGGATTATCGGCGTGAATGGTTCGGGGAAATCGACGTTCATGAAAATCATCGCCGGTACCGAGACAGCAGATCGAGGCACGATGCAGCATCCGAACGATTATCGGATTCGCTACTTGACTCAAACGGTTCAATTTAACGAAGGACAAACGATTCTAGACGCTTTGTTCACAAGTAACACTCCGTCCGTTCAAGCGTTGAAACAGTTCGAACGCGCCCGGCAAGCACTCGAAGCGGACCCGACAAGTGAGCAATTACTTGAACGCTTCATGAAAGCCCAACAGGCCGTCGATGCCGCAGACGCTTGGGAAACGGAAGCAAAACTGAAGTCGATTTTGAACCGGCTCGGTCTTCCTGACGTGTCAATCGATGTGAACGCCTTGTCTGGGGGGCAACAAAAGCGAGTCGCGCTCGCCGCAGCGTTACTCGATGAAGCGGACTTGCTCCTTTTAGATGAGCCAACGAACGAACTGGATGCCGATACAATCGCATGGCTCGAAACGATGCTTGCCGATTACCGAGGAGCCATCCTGCTCATCACCCACGACCGCTATTTCTTGAATCGTGTCACGAATCACATTTTGGAGATTGCGGATGGAACGAGTTACTTCTATAACGGGAACTATGAACTCTTTCTCGAGAAGCGTGCCGAGCGCAAAGCGCGGGCACAATCGATGGAACAGAAACGACAGAATATATTACGTCGCGAACTCGCCTGGTTACGTCGAGGCGCGAAAGCCCGGACAACGAAACAAAAGGCACGCATTCAACGCGTCGAAGACTTGAAACATCAAGAGAGCTTAGCAGAAGACGAGACGCTCGACGTTTCGGTCGGATCACGACGTCTCGGCAAAAAGGTCATCGAAGTCGAAGATTTGTCTTTCGGATACGACGACTCCCTTCTCATTCGGCAGTTTAATTGGATTTTCGGTCGCCGTGAACGCTACGGAATCGTCGGACCGAACGGGAGTGGGAAATCAACACTCATGAACTTGCTCGCCAAGCGCCTAGAACCGACAAACGGTACGATCGTGCACGGAGAAACTGTTCATTTAGGCTATTACGGACAACAAGTCGAATTTGAAGACGAGTCACGACGGGTCATCGATGAGATCGAACGCATCGCCAAAGTCATTCATACGCCGGACGGCGAGGTCATCACGGCGGGGCAGATGCTCGAACGTTTCCTTTTCTCACCGGACGCGCAATACAAACCAATTGCGAAGCTATCTGGTGGCGAAAAACGACGTCTAGTCCTGCTTCGAATTCTCATGGATGAACCGAACGTGTTATTCCTCGATGAACCGACGAACGATTTGGACACAGAGACGTTGTCTGTTTTAGAAGACTATTTAGAATCATTCCCAGGTACAGTCATCGCCGTCAGTCACGACCGCTATTTCTTAGACCGGATCGCCGGACAGTTGATTGCCTTCGAAGATGGGATCATCCAGGTGTATCACGCAGAATATAGTGACTACCTGGCCATGCGACAAGAAGAGGTTCGTCAAGTGAAGAAAGAGAAAGAACCTAAAGAGAAAAAGGAACGCGTGAAGTCGGAGGTCGTGAAATTCACCTTCAAAGAACAGAAGGAATGGGACACGATCGAAGAAGACATCGCGGCACTTGAAGAGCAGATTGAAGCGCAAGAAGCGACACTTGCATCAGCGGGTAGCGACCTTGGTAAAGTCAATGAGTTGTACGCAACAATCGCAGAACTGAAAGAAACACTCGATGCGAAGATGGAACGTTGGACCTACCTATCCGAAATCGATGAACAAATACAAGCACAGAAAAAAGGCTGACCTCCAAATGAGGTAGCTTATCAAATTTAATAAAAAGAGGTGGATTTCCAGAGCGTGTTCCGGAAATCCACCTCTTTTTTATCATTTCACTCGAATGACGATTTTGCCTTTGGCATGCCCTTCTTCTCCATAGTCATGAGCAAGTTTCATGTCTTCTAAATCAAAGACCCGGTCAATCACAGGTTTCAGTTCGCCTTTTTCAACAGCTTCCGCAATTTTTTTCAAACGCTCCCCTGTCGGTTGCATAAAGACGTACTCGGCACGGGCCTTCGCCTGTTCGGCTTCCTCTTCATTCGGGGGTGTGGAGATGGAGACGAGCATCCCATTCTCTTTAAGCATTCGATACAGTTTACCCTGCCCGTCGCCCCCCATCGTATCAAATACGAAATCAAGATCGCGGACGGCCTCTGCCGGGTCTTGTTGTTTATAGTCAATGACCTCGTCCGCTCCCAGGTTTTTGACCCAGTCCACGTTCGGCGTACTCGTCGACGTGACGACATACAAACCGTGTGCTTTCGCGAGCTGGATGGCTACTGTCCCGACACCACCTGATCCAGCTCCGATGAAGATGCGATCACCCGGTTTGGCATCCATCACTTCGAACATGACTTGCCATGCCGTATGGGCGACGAGCGGAAGTGATGCGGCCTCCTCGAAATTCAGTGAAGTTGGTTTTTTGACGACGAGATGCGCATCGACCGCGACGTATTCGGCATATGTGCCTTGTCGTGCAATATCCGGACGACTGAATACTTCATCCCCCACCTCGAGCTCGGTCACATTCGCCCCAACTTCTTTGATGACACCCGATACATCCCACCCAATGACGAGTGGCATCTCGAAATGAAGCATTTCTTTCAAGTATCCTTCACGGAGCTTCCAATCCACCGGGTTGACACTTGCGGCATGAACCTCAATCAATACGTCATCTGCACCGATCGTCGGTTGTTCAAGTTCACCTACTTTGAATTCGTCTGATCCGCCATATTGTTCGATATATGCTGCTTTCATCTCATCATCCTCCTTTGATTGACTCACTTCTAGTTGGTTCCCATTTTATTTCTCTTGCAAACGAAAAAAGCACACCGCTTGTGGTCGGTGTGCTCAGACTGGCTGATGGGTCATATAGCTATAGACATACACGTCATGAGATTGTCCCCGCTGACGCATATAGTTATGTAGTCTACCTTCTTGAACGAATCCAATCTTCTCTAACATGCGTTGCGATGCGAGATTCTCGACATAGACAATGGCACCAACCCGTTCAATTTCACACGTCACAGCAAACTGAAGTGCCGCGTGAAGTGCTTCTGTCGCATAGCCTGCACTCCAATATTCCGGTCTAAGTTCATAACCGATCTCGGCACGACGGTGCGAAGGAGCTCGATTGTGAAAACCGATTGTCCCGATTAACGCTTTTGATTCGCGATGCTCGATTGCAAAACGGATGATCGCACCTGTTTCGATTTGTGCGAGCATATGCGTCAGCATCTGTTCCGTTTCTTCTAACGTCCGATGTGGCTCCATTCCGTAGTGGCGTAGCACGTGTTCATCTGAAAAGATGGCGAATACGTGCGGACCGTCCTCCATTTGGAGAGGTCGCAGTCGGAGGCGCTCCGTTTCAATCACAGGGAGACGGTTCATCCTTTACTGACCAAGTTATGTTGGAACGCATAGACGACTGCCTGGGTCCGGTCATAGACGTCAAGCTTCGTCAAGATGTTCGACACGTGTGTCTTCACTGTTTTGAGTGAGATGAACAATTCGTCCGCAATCACTTGATTCGACTTGCCTTCCGCCATCAGTTGCAAAATTTCTCGTTCCCGAGCAGTAAGACTCTCATGAAGGGTCATTTCCGGATGACGCAGGCGTTCGAGCATCTTTCCTGTCACTTGGGCGGCCATGACCGGATTACCGGCAGCGGTTTGACGAATCGCATCTGCGATTTCATTGGCGTTTGCTGTCTTGAGGACATAGCTCATCGCACCGGCTTCGATGACGGGATACACTTTCTCATCATCCAAGAAACTCGTCACGACCAAAATTTTCGCTTCTTTCCAACTTGCTTTAATTCGTTTCGTCGATTCGACTCCGTCAACGGGCTCCATCACCAAGTCCATGAGGACAACATCCGGTTTCTCCGCAATCGCAAGCTCCGCTCCTGTCGCTCCGTCCGATGCTTCGCCCACGACTTCGATGTCCGGTTGTGTCGATAAAAAGGCAGATACGCCCGCCCGAACCATTTCATGATCATCAATTAATACAACTCGAATCATCATTACCCCTCCACTTGTTGTTTCACACGTACTTCAATTTGTGTCCCGACATTCGGCACACTGACTAATCGCAACGTTCCACCGACTTCTGCCGTGCGCTCTCTTATCGATTGTAATCCATATGAAGCGACTTGTGTATCGTCCACATTAAATCCGATCCCATCATCGTTAATCTTTAAAATGACCGTCTGCTGCACGGTTCGCATCTCGATTTCTAAACGAGTCGCTTTGGCGTGTCGTAACGTATTACTAATCGCTTCCTGAACAATCCGAAACAGTTCGTTTTCAGTGTGCCGGGAGAGCTTCACTTCCTCTAAACGCCAGACGAGCTCGGTCGATTGTTTACGAGACAGTTCTTCTAACAAGCGTTCGATTCCCGTCTTGAGTGTCATGCCTTCTAATTCGACCGGTCGTAGTTGTAACAGCAACGAACGCATCTCTGCCTGTGCGGTCTGCGCCATGAGCTCGACTTGTTCCATTTGTTTACTCGCGAGATCTGGTTTCGTCTGCATCGTCTGTTTGACCGCTGTCGTCATCATCGAGATGGCATAGAGCTGTTGACTCACCGAATCATGAAGTTCTCGTGCGACGCGACGTCTTTCTTCTACGACGGCCTCACTCCGTGCCTCTTCCACACTGACCGGACGCTCACCGACTCGCTTCGCCATCTCGACCATCTCTTGGCGCTGTTTCGATACGCGGACGATTCGTTCGAGTGTATCTCGGTAAGGGGACATCGGGCGGAAAGTGATGTCTTTTTGATTCTCCAGTTTCCAAAGGGCATTGGCGACTTCTCGAAAGTCTCGGCGCAAATAAAAATACGAACCGACGCCAAAGATACTTCCGATCAAGACGGCAATCACCAGGATGGACACACCGAAAGGCAACCCTTCTTCACGCGAAAATAAATCGCTCAATGAAGTCGAGTCACCTATGAGAAACGCTACTGTGATCAAGAAAGCCGTCAACAGGCTACTAAACAGTTGATGCCAGACGACCGTTCGTGGATAAGAATCTTTTTTCATACCGTCATCACCTCGACACTTCCGCTCATGAGCACGATATGAATCCGGACTTTTCGCGTGGCCTGGACATAATCATCAGACGCTGTATAGAAGCGACGATTGAAAACCGGCGAATAGTTCGAGTCATCAACCTGCACTTTACCGAAGCCGATCGACGCGTCAATCGAATAGTCATACCCTGCAGGAATGAGGATTCGAATATCTCCTGCGAGTCCATTGAGGAGTAAGAACGTCTCTCCTTCCGGAATGATGGCTTGTGACAAATCCATCTCGACATCCCGTAGTAAAAAGAACTCATTCGTATCACGTAACACATAGTGCCCCGATTCCTTCATCCCAAATGAGAAGGCTTGTTCTTGACGAAGGGGTGTCCGGATTTTCGATTCGACCGGTCGATTCTTATAGAGTCGATAGCCGAATAACAGGAGAAGTCCGGAGAGCACGAATCCGAATGCCGCAGATGAGAAGATCAAGCCAATCAAGAGGATTCCCCCAATTGCGTAAAAAATATAGCTAGCAGACTGCTTGCCACGACGACTGAACCGTCGCCCGATATAGAGGAGAAGCAGCGGGATGATCATGCTGAATAAGACGCTATTGCCACCCGTCACAATATCGATGAAGAGTCCGACTGAAAATAAGATAATCATAAATCCAATGATTTGACGTGTGTTCCAACGTTCCATGTCCATTCCCCCTTTCTGTTCATATGTATGAAGCAAAGAAAGCGATGACCTTGTTCAGGTCATCGCCGAACCATCGCCTCACTCTTGTTTAAAGCGACGCTCCAGTTCTTTCAATTTTGCTTCAAAATCATCTTCATCTTCCTGCGCGTCTTGCTTCTCTTCGGCAGGTTGTTCTTCCTCAGTGAATGGATGCGACTGAGACGTATTTTGACCAAAGATTTGGTCGAGTGCCCCTTTTAACAAGTCTAGGTTTTCGCGCATCGCAAACTCATAGCGTTTATTTTGCATCTCATCGAGTTTGAGTTTCATCTCGAGCGCACGACGCTCTAATGTATCCAACTCGCGCTCACCTTCGTCAATCAATCCTTCAAAGTAACGGTACTGTTCCCCGTAATGTTTGGATTCGAGTGCCGCACGTTCTGCCAACTTTTCTTCCCCGGCTTGTTTCGCCAGTTCTGTTTGCTCATATCGTTTATCTGCCATCTTCTTGGCATCATCACGTTTTCCAGCAAGTTCTGCAAGCAATGTACGTTGACGTTCCACGAGTCGTTCAACCGACAACGCTTCCTTCTCCGCTCCGCGGATATGACGGTTCAATTCCGCTTCTCCACTTGAACGTGGCATCTCTTTATCCTGATACTTCTTCACTTCTTTCGAAATTTCTTTCGTCAATTCATTCGCTAATTCACGAAACTGATCAAACGGTGTCTTCATGGTGAATCCTCCTTATGAAATCTCAACGACGATTAACAAATTTTTGCCACACTTGATCAAACTGCTGGAAGCTGCTCCGACCGGCACGCGTTCCGTCTGCATTTAAAATCTCGACATCCGGGTCGCGTTTTTCACTTGTATACATCATATACCCTTTAAACAACAACCACGCGACAATGATTCCGACGAGCGCCCAAATGTTTGAGAGCATCGTCCCAATCCCAATGACGGCAAGGATCCCGAAACCAACTTTAGCACCGATGTGTGTCACAGCCTGAAAACGGACTCCAGCCCAAAGCGTCAAGAGCGCTCCTAATCCGAATAAGATCATATTCGGTAAAGAACCGATCAACACGAGCACTAGAGCGATCGCGGCTACGATGAACAACACCTTTTTCACTTGGTGATTCATCTGTCATCCCTCCTTGTTAAGTACACTCTTATCATAATACGTTATTTGACATAGGTCGACGAGCGGAAGGCTTGTTTCACCTCGGTCTTTAGACTGAGATGGTACCGTTTCCAATAACTGTGGTACACTAATGCTATCGAACAACGAAAGGATGATGTTTTATGAGCAACATGATGCATGCACGTAACCAAATGTCAGCAAATCGGAGGGCTGTCGTCCTCCATCATTAAAGGGAGGATTCTTTTTGAATCAACAAACTGAAACGGGACGTGTCACGGCACAGTTCCA
Source organism: Exiguobacterium sp. s75 (assembly GCF_018617145.1). GTDB lineage: Bacteria > Bacillota > Bacilli > Exiguobacteriales > Exiguobacteriaceae > Exiguobacterium > Exiguobacterium profundum. Next base: position 140,179 of record NZ_JACSJQ010000004.1, on the reverse strand, counting down.
ACATCTTTATACGGTATCAATCGGAGAAAACGCCTATATGTGCGGGGTTTCCGGAAAATTTCGACATGCCGCGACGAGCGAACGGGATTACCCGGTCATCGGCGATTATGTCACGATTCAAGTTCGCGAGCATGGTCAAGGTACGATTCACCATCTCCTTGAGCGTCGGACCGTTCTTTCACGAGCGGCCGCCGGCAACGAGACACGTGAACAACTGATCTGCGCGAACGTCGACTACGTCTTGATTACGATGGCGTGTGGACACGACTTCAACATTCGTCGCCTAGAACGCTATACGCTAGCCGCTTGGGACACCGGGGCAATCCCAATCATCGTCTTGACAAAGACCGATCAAGTCGACTCCGTCGACACATTGCTCGAAGACATTCAAGTGAACGCACCCGGAATTCAAGTATTCCCCGTCAGTGCTGTGACGGGAGAAGGTGTGGCTGAACTTCGTCACGCATTGCCGAGTGAGAGCACGATCGCCTTCGTCGGTTCGTCCGGCGTCGGAAAATCTACGCTGACGAACGCCCTCGCCCACGAGACACTTGCCGTCACGCAAGCCGTCCGGGCGCAGGACGAGCGCGGAAAACATACGACGACACACCGCGAACTGTTCCGGATCGATGACTTATACGTCATCGACACACCAGGGATGCGAGAATTCGGACTATGGGAAGGAAGCGAGCATCTCGATGAGACGTTTCGTGATATCGAAGCACTTGCCGAGACATGCCGCTTCCGCGACTGCTCACATCAGAAAGAACCGGGCTGCGCCGTTCAAGAAGCGCTAACGAACGGTACGTTAGATGCGAAGCGCTATGCCAGTTATGTCAAGCTAGAACAGGAACTTCTTTATATGGAAAAGAAGCAGGCGGAACACGCTCGTGTATTAGAAAAGAAAAAACGTCGACCTTAGAACCGTTGCACTGTGAGTCAAACGACTCACAGTTTTTTATTTGAAATTTGACAGGTTCTCATCACAGGCGTAAAATTGCCGTATACTTAAAAAGTTTACCTAGGGAAAAAAATTAACCATTACGCAAAAGAAAGAAGGATTCGGCATGCTGAACGAAGTGGATTCGGCTCTCACTCACAAATCAATGTCTCAAAAAATAAAGACGCTCCTTCCTTTTTTAGGTCCAGCGTTCGTCGCTTCGGTCGCTTATATCGATCCCGGAAATTATGCAACGAACATTGCCGCTGGATCTCAATTCGGTTACTTGCTTTTATGGGTCATCTTAGTCGCTAACTTGATGGCCGGATTGATTCAAACATTGTCTGCTAAAATTGGAATCGCGACCGGAAAAAACTTGCCTGAGATTTGTCGTGACCGTTTTTCTAAGAAGACTGCTATCTTTTTATGGATTCAAGCCGAACTCATGATCATGGCGACAGATTTAGCAGAGTTTGTAGGGGCGGCACTCGGAATTTATCTCGTGTTTGATGTAACACTCATTCAAGCGGCACTTCTGGCCGCCGTCGGTTCTTTTGCTATTTTGGAAGTACAACGTCGGGGATATCGTCCACTTGAAACGATTGTGACGGGGATGCTACTCGTCGTCGCGCTCGCTTTTGCCATTCAAACGTTCAGTGCTCAACCAGAAGTAAAACCACTCTTATCCGGTCTTCTCATCCCTCGGTTCGATGGGACGGAGAGTATATTATTGGCTGCTGGAATATTAGGCGCTACCGTTATGCCTCATGCCATCTATTTACACTCTGCGTTGACACAACGACGCATCACGGGTAAAGATGCCGTCGCACGTAAACGTATCATGAAATTTGAACGAATCGATGTAACGATTGCCATGGTGCTCGCTGGTGCAATCAATGCGAGTATGCTAATAATCGCAGCCGCTGTCTTCTATAAGAATGGATTCGTCGTGAGCGACTTAGAGATTGCACACCAGCAATTTGACTCCTTTTTAGGTTCACCGATCGCCATGCTGTTTGGAATTGGACTAATGGTTGCCGGATTGTCGAGCGCATCCGTCGGGACTTTGGCTGGAGACGTCGTCATGCAAGGCTATATTCAAAAACATATCCCGATTTATGTACGTCGTGTGATTACGATGGCTCCGCCACTCTTACTCATCCTTTCCGGTGTGAACTTGACGAATGCTCTCGTGTGGAGCCAAGTCATCCTGTCATTCGGTATCGCATTCGCCCTCGTTCCTCTGCTTCTCTTCACGAGCAACAAATCCTTGATGGGCGAACTCGTGAATCATCGGATGACGACATGGATCGGTTGGGGAATTACGACAATCGTCATCGCATTAAATCTTTTCTTAATCATCCAAACCTTTATTTTCTGATTTATAAAACAAGCGCAGACCACATCGGCCTGCGCTTGCTTTTTTATATGGTTCCCTGCAAAATCCCTTCTGCCCATTCGACTTCCTCGGATGTCGGGGGCTTCGTGCCTTTAAGCGGATAATCGAGTCCGAGCGCCTCCCATTTGTAGACGCCCATCTCATGATAAGGCAAAATCTCGACTTTCTCGACATGGTCTAGCTTTTGAATGAACGCGGCGGTGCGACGAAGCGCACCTTCTTCGAGCGTCCATCCAGGTACAAGGACGTGGCGAATCCACATTTTCGTTCCGCGCTCGGAAAGGTGTTCGGCAAGCGCGAGCGTGTTGGCATTGCTACGTCCCGTCAACTTCTTACACATGTCGTCGTCGATATGCTTGATATCGAGCAAGACAAGGTCGGTGTGATCTAAAATCGCATCCAAATTAGGAGGTCGGAGCGCACCGGACGTATCAAGTGTCGTATGAAGCCCATGCTTTTTCGCTTCACGCAGCAGCGCCTCTAAAAATTCAGGTTGCGCGAGTGGGTCACCACCAGAAATGGTGATGCCGCCTTTCGATGCTTCCATGAACGGACGGTAACTGAGCGCCTCTTGAATGACGTCTTCAGCCGAGCGGTGGTTATTCTTTTTGAAATCCCACGTGTCCGCATTATGGCAGTATAAACAACGCAAGGCACAACCTTGTAAAAAGACGATGAAGCGAATCCCTGGGCCGTCAACTGTTCCGAATGATTCGACCGAATGTACATATCCCATTGTCATCGAAATGACCTCCTAACGAATGAGCGGCCCTCCGTGGAAGGCCGCTAAGCCTTTACTTACAACGAACCGTGGAACGTACGGTTGATGACGTCGATCTGTTGCTCACGTGTCAACTTGATGAAGTTGACCGCATATCCTGATACGCGGATTGTGAGTTGTGGATATTCTTCTGGATGTTCCATTGCGTCGAGAAGCGTCTCGCGGTTGAAGACGTTAACGTTCAAGTGATGTCCTTTGTGCTCTCCGCTCATGTACCCATCGAGAAGCGCCGCCAAGTTGAGTTCGCGCGCGATTTCTTCTTTTCCGAGTGCTTTCGGTACGATTGAGAACGTGTAAGAGATTCCGTCTTGTGCGTGTTCAAATGGAAGTTTCGCAACAGATGAGAGCGATGCAGCCGCACCTTTTGTATCCCGTCCATGCATTGGGTTGGCACCTGGAGCGAATGGTTCACCCGCACGACGACCGTCTGGCGTATTTCCTGTTTTCTTACCGTAGACGACGTTCGATGTGATCGTGAGGACCGATTGCGTATGAAGTGCGTCACGATATGTTTTATGTTTCCGTACTTTCTCCATGAATGATTCGACGAGTTCGACGGCGATTGCATCGACACGGTCATCATTGTTTCCGAATTTCGGGAAGTCCCCTTCTGTTTCGAAGTCGACGATGATTCCTTCTTCATTACGGATCGGTTTGACGTTTGCGTATTTGATTGCTGAAAGACTATCCGCCGTTACCGAGAGACCCGCGATCCCACAAGCCATCGTCCGTAAGATTTCAGGATCGTGAAGCGCCATTTCGATTCGTTCATACGCATATTTATCGTGCATGAAGTGAATGACGTTGAGCGTATTCACGTATAGCTCTGCCAACCAGTCGAGCGTCCGGTCAAAGTCGGCATATACTTTTTCGTACGTAAGCACGTCTTCTGTGTTCATTTCCCAAACTGGAGCGATTTGAGCACCGCTCTTCTCGTCACGACCGCCGTTCATGCTATAAAGGAGAGCCTTCGCCATGTTGGCACGCGCACCGAAGAACTGCATTTGTTTCCCGATCTTCATCGGTGACACACAACATGCGATGCCGTAGTCATCACCGAATTGTGGCATCATCAAGTCATCGTTCTCATATTGAATAGCCGAAGTTTCAATCGACATTTTCGCACAGTATTGTTTGAATCCTTCTGGAAGTTTCGTCGACCAAAGGACCGTCAAGTTTGGTTCTGGAGCTGGTCCGAGGTTCGTGAGTGAATGCAAGAACCGGAATGAACTCTTCGTGACGTTCGAGCGACCGTCTTGACTCATCCCACCGATTGATTCTGTCACCCAAGTCGGGTCACCTGAGAATAATTCATTGTAGTCCGGTGTCCGTAAGAATTTGACGATTCGAAGTTTCATGATGAAGTGGTCAACGATTTCTTGGACGTCTGATTCTGTTAAGCGACCCATTTCAAGGTCACGTTCAGCGTACACGTCAAGGAAGGTCGAGACGCGACCGAGTGACATCGCGGCACCGTTTTGTTCTTTGATGGCAGCAAGATACGCCAAGTATACCCATTGATATGCTTCTTGCGTATTTTCCGCAGGACGACCGAGGTCAAATCCATAAGCGGCCCCGAGTTGTTTAAGTTCTTGGAGGGCACGAAGTTGTTCCGATAGTTCTTCGCGGTCACGGATGTCCGATTCAGATAAGAAACCGCCACGTTTTGCCAAGTCTTTTTTGCGTTCTGCCATCAAGAAGTCGATTCCATAAAGGGCGACACGACGGTAGTCACCGATGATGCGTCCGCGTCCGTATGCATCGGGAAGCCCTGTGATGATTCCTGATTTACGAGCGGCCCGCATTTCTGGTGTATAGGCATCGAAGACACCTTGGTTATGTGTTTTACGAATCTCTGAGTAAATTTTTGTGATTTCTTCGTCTGGCTCGAAACCATATGATTCGAGTGCCGCATCGACCATACGGATGCCGCCATTCGGGTGAATCGAACGTTTGAACGGCTCATCCGTCTGAACGCCAACGACTTTCTCTAACTCTTTGTTTAAGTAACCTGGTCCATGCGACACAATTGTCGATGGTGTGTGTTGATCGACGTCCCAGACGCCTCCACGTTCACGCTCTTCTTTTGTTAGTTCCATCACACGATTCCAAAGAACGTTTGTCGCTTCAGTCGGACCTGCTAAAAACGTATCGTCTCCTGTGTACTCATGACGGTTCAAACGGATAAATTCACTGACATTCACTTCATTCGTCCACTGACCAGGGATAAAACCTGACCATGCGGATTTGATTTCGGTTGCCATGTTGATTCACTCCTCATTCTCGAAAGTAACTGCGTGTTATCTATACTGTGAGTGTACGTGAAAACGTGAACAATATGTTTTACATTCTTGTGAAACTTGTAACAATCTTATGAACGTGATGAAACAGCCGTTATTGAAAGCGTTTTACAAACTGTTATATCCGCTAGTTTATATAGTTTGAAACAGATGATTCCCAATTAGATAACGTTTACCTATCATCTGTACTAATTTGATTGTTCTGTGACGAACTATACAGTTTTTAAGGTGATTAATCTCACATCACTCGGTTAGAACTTGAATTTTTGTGTCGTATCAGACACAATGAAGGCAGAACATTGTATAAGAGGAAGGGGTTCTACTCATGACGTATGAACCATTAACAGCAAATCATGCCTTTCAGGTTGGCGATCGCATCTCATTAAAGGTCGATGAGGCTGGCGAAAAGCGTGACGGATTTATCACAGAATTTGAAGACGGAGGGTTTTGGATCCGCTTCGATGATGACATCGAGAACGAAGATTTTATCGATTATCGCGATCAGCTACTCGCCGCACTTTTGTCGCGTCCAATCCATGTCATTACGACACATCCGGAACTGAAACCGTTCGAGAACATGACGGCCGAGTTACAGTATCGCGTTTATCAAGGATTCACGATTGAGAAAGTTGAATTGACAGCAGAAGGTGCAGACGCCCACATCCAACTCATCGAAGACGGTCAGACGTATACACAGACGTTACGTTCTTCCATGGAAGATGGTCAGGAGCATGTTCGCTATATTTGACGAGGGAGCGCTGTCGCTTCCTTTGTTTTTGCCTAAAGATAAGGAGACCGAATATGAATTTTACAAAACCTTTTATTAACGAAACGTGGGATCGGATGGGCTTCAGTGAGCCGATGCCGGTCCAAAAAGAAGCGTTTCCCCTACTATTAGATGGAAAAGACGTGACAATCGAGGCACCAACCGGAACGGGTAAGACACTCGCCTACCTCCTTCCAGCCATTGAAAAGATCGACCCATCGAATGACCGCATCCAAGTCGTTGTCGTCGCCCCGACCCGTGAACTTGTCATGCAGATTCAACAAGTCGCACAACGTTTCACCGAAAAAGGCGACGTCCGCATCGGTTCGTTCATCGGTGGTGTCGAATTGAAACGTCAAATCGACCGAATCAAGAAGAAGCCACATTTGATCGTTGGGACACCAGGTCGTCTCGTCGAGTTGATCGACAAGAAAAAACTGAAGCTCCACGAGACACATACCGTCATTTTAGATGAGGCCGACCAAATCATCGACAGCGGTTTGACAGAGGCGGCAGAGCGCATCATCAAGCATACTGCGCATGAGCGTCAACTTGCACTCGTCTCGGCAACACTCACCGATTCACTCCAAGAGTGGGCGTCACCATTCATGAACGAGCCGGCACATATCAAAATCGAACGTGCTGTCAGTGATCAAGTGACGTACGGCTATCTGTTGACGACACGCCGGTATAAACCGGAACTTCTTCGTCGTCTTTCACACGTCGACGGTGTGAAGGCACTCGCCTTCATCAACAACCGCTCGTTCTTGCCACCGCTTCGCGGAGAACTTGAAAAGTTGAAAGTGAACTACCGGATGCTCGACAGCTTAAAAGGGAAGCGCGAACGCGTCGAGACGCTCCGCGAATTCCGTAAAGGCGAATACCCGCTCCTTATCACGACTGGTCTTGCTGCACGCGGTCTCGATATTGAAGATGTGACACACGTCGTCCATTTCGACTTACCGGAGTCAATTGATGACTTCATCCACCGTTCTGGCCGTACCGCTCGTGGTAACGCGGGAGGGACTGTCCTTTCACTCGTGACGACGGATGACCTGCCGCACTTGAAATCGTTCGCGCGTCAACTCGGTGTCGAGTTGAAAGAGCTCGAAATCTATCGCGGTGACGTGATTGAGAAACGGATTGAGGAGAAGCCTCCTGTCGTCAAACGTCCTGCGAACAAGCGAGGACCGCGCCGATGAAAAAAGACCGGAAAGTAATTCCCTTCCCTTTGCTCGTCGAAGAGTCCGAATTGCTTGCCGAACTGAAAAAGTTGTATGAGCAAGCGGCTCTCGCGCGAAGCACACAATGGACGAACTATATTCAAGAGATCGCATCGGAAGGGACATGGCACTTAAAAGATGCCGAACTCTTCCGTGACCTCTTCATCGATTGGGCCGTCTTCTTTGAGACGGATGAGGACGGGATGACACCCCATGGTCGCTACTTGGCAGACCATAAGAGCGACATGTCCCCTGCCCTCTATCACGCACTCCGTGGATTAGCCGTTCCGCGTTGTAGCATCTTTGAAGTGACGGAGGGCGGTCAGTTGAAAGACTGGGAGTCCAAAGAGACATACGCTGTTCAGTTACCAGAAGAACGTGAGACCGGCGACCTCGTCCTCGGGAAGTTACTCGATATCCGAGGTAGTTGGCGTTTCGGTTCTGCGTTTCTCGCCTTACCTGCGAAGATGTCTGGGAATGTCGCCGATCTGTATATCGACTTTACAGATGAAGTCGGTCCCGGTGCCTTTTTGGAGCAGTTCCCGGAGTTCTGCGCGGAACTGATTGACTTGTTGCTGGATTTAGAAGAAGGCGTCATCATACCGAAACCATCAAAATAAGCAAAGGGCCGCGGCCCTTTGCTTATTTTTGTCTGACATCTACGTCAATCTGTTTGAGCATGTCACGCGCTTCTTCGTTTTCAGGCGTGATCGCCGCACTCGAGATTTGTTTCCCATCCTCGTATACATCGATGACGACACCGTCTTTCGCTTGGCGCGTTTGGTACAGGCGACCATTTTCATAGAAGGCGTGATCCACTGAATCGAGAACTTTACGAGTCATCTGCTTCCCGGTGTTCAAGTCGATGACGACTTCCTCGCCATCCTCATTTAAGGCGAACAGGTGGTGACCCGACACTGTATGATCCCAAAAGTCCTGACCTTCAGCCAATTGAACAACTTTACCCGTTTTTGTATCGTAAGCGAAGAGTCCTGGGTTCGGATCCTCAACATTGATTTCCTCTTCTCCTTCTCGGATCACTTCGTACGAGCTGACACCGACAGAGATGTAACGAGTTTCTGTCACTTGAGAGGATACATCGGTAGCGTAAAAACGATTCGTATTGATGACATGGGTGATAAATCCTTTGTCCATATTCACTTCTTTGACCGACACCTCATTCATCGCTTGATCAAACGTGGCGAGCATCGTTTTTTCTTCACCGTCGTATCCATCTCGATAGATTAAGTTTAACTGACTATCATTCAGAAATACGCCTGACCATACCCCGTTCACGATGTCGTATATTTTTGAATCACTGGCATCGAACGAAAACGTCGATAACTTTTCTCCATCTTCTTGTGTAAATACGATGAGCTCTTTCATCCCATTCTGACCGACCCCGATGTATCCATCCTCTGTTCGAATCGATTCCGCATACGTCATTCCGTTCATTTGTCGATGAATCGAACGTTCTCCCTCATTCAAACGTTCACGATATCGCAGTCCCTCAGCAATATAATTCAAGTTTGACGTGATACGACTCTCATCCGTCGTCACTTCAAACCACTGTGCAACATCGTCCTCTGTGCCATACGTGACCTCTACCACCGCGTCTTCCCACACAGATGGATTCGAACTGATGTCTAACGCCCATTCTGCTTTCGGTTCTGTCGCATCAACGGCAAACGTCCCAAGCCCAATCACGATGACCGCACCGAGCGCGGCCATATTCCACATTCGTTTCATCTTCTCACCTCACACATTCAATTTCGTCTGTAAAAATCTTCGACTTAGCCAAATCGTCACACTCGTCCATACCATCAATACCACACCGACATACACAATCGTCTCATCGTAAATTAGTCGATTCGACAAGAACGCGTAACCTAAAACTGGAATAGTAAAGATGACAACTAGAATTGACAAGCTAAGTACCGGTGACCAGATCGTCCACTGCCAGAAACTCCGTTCAATCAACACAAATGTGAAAACAAATAGGACAACGATGACAATAAATACTTGATGAATGATAAAGTTGATGAGCGAAGAAGGATACATCAGAGACAATATTCCCTGATACGACAGTGTTTGTTCAAATGATCCTTGAGTCGGAATCATCTTGTCATCGAACCAACTCGTGAACGCTATGTACTGCAATTTAAGGGCAATCCACTCAATGGCAAATAGTCCTAACGTCATCATTAAAATAGTGCAAAGTTTAGCGAAAATGATGACCATCCGTTTTTGTGGCATCGTGAGTAGTCGCAACATAAACGTCCCACGTCCTTGAAAATCGCGATACCAAATCCATGCACTGTATAATAACACCACTGCGACCGCAATGCCGAGCGACAGGAGATAAGGTGTATCTCCAAGGTAGTCTGAAAATGACAATTGATAGTCCGCATTTCCTTCACGTCGCAACTGTTCATAAAAGTTTGTTTCGTCCCATAAAAAGTAACCGAGATATCCAAACTGTATAACGATAAGACCTGCGACTAATGTCAAGAACGGTTTCGTGACACGTTCAACTTCCCAACTCAATAGTTTCAATAGATTCATGCCCCGTACTCCTCTCTCATCACATCGACGATCGACTTCCCGTGAATGAAACGGACATCCTCGACGTCAAACTCACGAACGATGCGTCCGTTATTCAACATGACTACCTTGTCGATCAAGTACTCGATATCCTCTATTTCATGTGTCGTAATGAGGACGCCCCGGCTCTCCATGATTTCACTTGAGAACAGTTCAACAATCTGTTCTTTCGAAAAGACATCGATTCCTGAGAACGGCTCATCGAGCAATAGATAATCTGGGTCTTGGGCAATGCCGAGCGCAAGATTCGCTTTGGCGAGCGTCCCTTTCGATAACTCGCTCAACTTATCTTCCGGGAATAATTTAAAATCTTCGACGAGACGAGCAAATAATGCCGAATCAAATGTCGGATAGAAATCTTTCATAAACGCTTCACATTGCTCAATCGTGAAATGAATTGGGAACATCGCATGGTCGGCGACAAAGGCGACACGATTCAAATCAATTGGTTTTCCATCAATCAATACCGAACCTTTATCAAAAGGTGTCAATCCCATGATGCCCTTCAATAACGTTGATTTCCCCGTCCCGTTCAGCCCGATCAGGCACGTGATTTCCCCTTTTTTCGCTGTGAACGAAACGTCTTCAATAACTTGTTTCCGGCGATAGCGCTTTTTAACTCCCAACACTTCGATCATCGTACGTCCCCTCCTTGTACTGACGTTTAATCTTATCGACCAGCTCGTCTACCGAGACGTCGAGTTCTTGAATCGCTTCCACAAATACCGCGACCGCGTCATCTACAATCTCAGAGCGGATTTTTGCCAATACCGTACCATCTGTCGTTACACGACTCGGTCGATTTCGTTCGGTCGTAATCAATTGTTGGTCCTCCATTTCTTTGAACGCTTTTTGAACGGTGTTCGGATTAATTTTTAAATCGTTCGCTAGTTCTCGCCGGGATGGCATTTCATCCCCGGCTTTCAGTTTACCGAGTGCCATCTTCTTCTTGAAGTAGTCGACGACTTGTAGGTAAACTGGTGTCCTCGTATTGAATTGCATGTTCATCACCTTTCTAAGTGTATGACATGGTTAATACACTTTCTAACTGTATTATTAGCGTAATACACTAAGACGTCAATCATTTTTTCAAATTTTCTCCAAACAAAAAACATCTGACACGTGCGTCAGATGTTAAAACGTTCAGTCAGAGCACGCTATCTGCCCCTCTTTTCGGGTCGACGTCCCGAAGATACAAATTTTCTCCTGGCCAGTACCGGCGCTTGTATTTCTCAAGCCGTGTTGTCGGATCACCGAGGTATGTATCCCGGTTCAAAACTCGCTCGTACCGAACTTTTCGGGGACAGTCGAGATAAATCACATAGTCGAAATAAGAACGCCATTCAGGACGTTGTAGAAAAATCCCTTCTACGACAACCGTATGCGCGAACGATACGTCCACGATCTCTTCTGCGATGACATCTCGTTCATACACGTAACGAGGTAACGTCAATTCCGTCATCCCATTCCTCAATGGACGAAACAGTTCACGTTCTAAGCGCGAGACATCCCATTGAAGTGCGTAATACTCCACCGGTTCGGGCTTTCCGGTCTGATAGCGTCTGTCCCGTTCAACGATATAGTCATCGATGTGAAGAACGTAAACACTCGGCTCATTGCTCAAATGTGAGACGAGCGTTGTCTTGCCCGCTCCGCTCAGTCCATCAATCGCCACGACAAACGGTCGATTCTCTGAGTGCATCGAACGCGCCGCACGGATGACGTCTACTATGTTCATATCGTTCCTCCTCACACAAAAGAAGTCAGCTCACGAATGAGCTGACTTCAGTTTACCAGAGTACCCAACCACGCGCTCCTGGAGGCGCACTCTCAATCAAGTGCCAGATTGGAACGGTGTATGCAAATGCGATCAAGACGAACGTCACGGTAATCCATAGCTTCCAATTCTCGAAGTAACGCGGTGTATCCATCGCCGCCTCTTCTGTCTCGGCGAGCGGGAATTCTTCTTCGCCTTTTGGAGCGAGGAATGACAAGTTGAACATCGAGTAGACGAAGATGAGAACAGAGATGAACAAAATCGTTCCCCCGATTGCCATCATGACATGATATGGGATCCACTCACGCGTCAACGCATCCGAGAAATAAGTTGCCGGACCCGTACGACGTGGGTTCCCGTTCAATCCTGAGATATGCATTGCATAGGACATGATCGCCATACCGAACGCCCATGTTCCTGCTTGAATCAATCCAAGCTTGTTCATCGCCTTCGTCAACGTGCGACCGCGTAGGACTGGGACGAGCCAGTACGCTGTTCCGAAGAACGTCAAGGCGACGGCAGTACCTACTGTGATGTGGAAGTGTCCTGTGACCCAAAGCGTATTGTGGACCATTGCATTCAATTGGTGCGAAGCATTGATGATTCCACCTGCACCGGCCGGGATGAAGAACAACATCCCAACGAAAGGAGCAAGGAAGCGAACGTCACCATATGGCATTTTCTTCACCCATCCGAACAGTCCTTTCGCGCCGAGCGCACGTCCACGAAGTTCGAACGTCGCAAAGAGCGAGAATGCTGTCATAAATGATGGGATGACGACCAAGAACGTCAAGATGACTTGAACGAACTTCCAGAACGGTTCAATCCCTGGCTCTGTCAACTGATGGTGGAAACCGACCGGGAATGAGAAGAGTAAGAACAGCAAGAACGCCATCCGCGCCAACGCATCCGAAAAAATCTTCCCACCGATCACTTTCGGTACGACCGTATACCACACGATATATGCCGGCATGAGCCAGAAATAAACGAGCGGGTGACCGAAGTACCAGAACAATGTACGAGATAACTCGATTCCAACTGTATCCGTCCATCCTAACGAGAGCGGAAGGAGTTGGAATAAAATCGTGGCTGCGACACCAAGTGTCGCAATGTCCCAAAGAAGCATCGTCATGATACTCATATAAGCCGGAAGTGGTGGATGAACACCAGGGTTGTCACGCTTGTAATCCGCATACATGCGGAACATCGCGAAAGACGACAACCATGTCCCGACTACGAATAACACGAGTCCGACATAGAAGAGCGGATCTGCCATGAGCGGCGCATAAAACGTATATAAGACCGTCCCTTTATTCGCCAAAATCATGACGGTTACCATGACAGCACCGATGATGATCGTCCAAAAACCGAGCCACGCGACACGCGTCGGGAATGCTTCAAAGCGACCGAACGATTTCGCAAGTAACGCATATAAAAGACCGATAATGAACATCGTCGTAAAGACGAGTCCAAGCATGATTCCGTGTGCAGTCAGAAGTTGATAGTATCCAAAGATTTCAGGAATGACACCCGTCCGAATCAATGTCTGAGTCAATCCAGCTAGCGCCCCAATCAAGATGGCGAGAACGGATACGAGAACGTGTCCGTAGGCAAGACGTGACTCTTTGGCTCCGATACTCGGAACCGGTACGCCGCGCTCCATCTCCCATTGCTTCAGTTTAGATGATACGTCATTCATTTATTCCACCACCTTGATTTTAGTCGACATCATGTGATGCCCTGTACCGCAATATTCGTTACACAAGATTAAAAATTCGCCAGCTTCCTCGAATGTGTACGTCAACGAGTTGATATGTCCCGGAATGATCATCATGTTGACCGGTGTACCCGTCAACTGAAATCCGTGGACAACGTCAGGTGATGTCACGAGGAACGTCACTTTTGCCCCTTTTGGGATTTCAACATTCCCTGGTGTGAACGTAAACGCTTGCGCAATCATGACGAGCTCGTACTCATTTTCACCAATTTTATGAAGTCCTGGTTTGTCGAACGGAGCCGTCTGATTTACTTTTGCCGGGTCAATCAAGTCTGCATCCGATGCGGGTTGATTACCTGCCGCGAATGCGGATACCCCGAGAACAGTCAGGAAGACTGCGAGTAGAATGATGCCGAATGTAAGCCAATATTTTTCTAGTTTATGAATATGCATGATGAGACCCTCCTCCCTGAATTCTTATCGAGTGACGAATAAGTAAAAGACTGATGACCACATGGCGATGATGACACCCGCCACGATCATGACCGATGTGAACGTTCCTTTTAAATTCGGTTCTTGTCCATCTTTATGTTCCACGTGTAAGACCCCTTTCGCTTGTTTTTCCACCTTTATTGTATGCAATCGCTCAGGCGATAATATGTGATATTTATCACTCCAAAAGTGACAATCACATCAATTTTGCGTAGTTTCAACACATAAAGTTCACATTTGTACAAAACCAATCCACAAAAAAACCGCCTCCACATGGGGCGGTTTACAAACGACATATTCCTGCCGGGCAACCTTCGCAATGGCATAACTCTTTTAAAAAGTCGACATCGCGAATGATGATTGATTTCGTTGTTGTGCTGATGACTCCTTCTTTTCTCCACTGACTGATCAATCGGTTCACCGTCTCACGCGGTGCTCCAATCAGTTGTCCGAGTTCTCCGTCAGACGGATGACGAGGAATCACGATTGCATCTTCTTCCTCCACTCCATGCATCGCGGCCATTCGAAGTAACGTCGAAGCCAATGCCCCTGGTTTTCCGTACAACAATAAGTCACGCACTTTCATCTCGGAGTGCTTACGCATCATCGACGTCCAGCGCAAGATTTCTCCGGCAAAACGGATATCGCGCTGCATGAGCGACTCTAATTCTCGTTTTGAAATCGTCCCGATTGTACTCTCTTCGGTCGTTTCGATGCTATACGAACTAGGGAATGTCTCCGCGATGTCAAACTCACCAAAGAAATCATCCGATCCATACATGAACATGACGAGTGGATTTCCCTTTTTCGTAATTTTCGTGAATTTGACAGATCCACTCTTCAAGTAAAAGAACTTATCACACTTTTCACCTTCCCAACACACGATACTCGCTTTTGGGTGATGTTGAAGCGTCATCATTTCGAGTAACAGCTGTTTCGTTTCATCTGAGAATACAAAACTGTTCGGTTGGGTCGTTCCACATTGCATTGACATAGGTCGGTGCTCCCTCCACGTTTCATTCGTCCGTTCCATTTATGACTTTATTATACAGGAGTGTGACAGGGAGTATCATAAAAGTATGTGACATTTCAAACAACCTTTTGAAAATAAAAAGATTCGGGTGCGACCCCGAATCTCTTGATCGATTCATCGTTGAATCAGTCGAATCAATTGTTCAGCCGGTTTGAAGTTCGGATACCGGACCGGTAAATCAAATTTCGTCGTATTCTTTAAAATAGACTTCGCATGACTGAACGTCTCAAAACTCGTTCGACCATGATAAGCCCCCATTCCGCTCTCGCCCACTCCACCGAACGGTAGATTCGGATTCGTCAAATGCATGATGACATCATTCACGCACCCGCCTCCAAAGGAAAGGTGCTTCATGACGGTTCTCTCCACTTCCTTCGACTCGCTAAAGAGATAGAGAGCCAATGGGTGTGGTCGGTCTGAGATGAACTCGATTACTTCGTCCAATTGACGATATGGAATGACTGGTAAAATCGGACCGAAAATCTCATCTTTCATCACATCAGCATCTTCATGAAGATTTGTCATGACGGTCGGCGCAATTTTAAGCTCATCTCGGTTCGTCTCTCCACCGAACACAAGGTCCCCTTCTGTCAAATAGTGAGACAAACGGTCGAAGTGCGGTTCATTGACGATACGCGTGTATCGTTTCGTGCCGACACCATTCCCGAACATCGCAAACGCCTCTTGTTTAATCGCTTCTAAAAATGCGTCTTGTTGCGATTCGTGGACGAGCACATAGTCTGGTGCGACACATGTTTGACCGGCATTCATCCATTTCCCCCAGGCGACACGTTTTGCCGCAATGGAGACGTTCGCATCTCCGTGAACGATGACTGGTGATTTCCCACCTAGTTCGAGCGTGACTGGTGTCAGATGCTTCGCTGCCGCCTGATTGACGATTCGCCCGACTTGCGTCGATCCCGTGAAGAAGATGTAATCCCATTTTTGTGCCAACAGCTCTTGCGCTGTGTCTTTATCCCCTTCGACACTTGCCACATATCGATTGGTGAAGGCACGCTCGAGCACCTGCGTCAGGACACGCGCAACATTCGGCGTCAATTCTGAAGGTTTGACAACAGCTGTATTCCCTGCGGCAATCGCACCAATGAGCGGAGCAACAGCCAATTGGAATGGATAATTCCATGGAGCGATGATCAACACCGTACCGTACGGCTCATACTGAATCTCACTCTTCATCCCAAGATGAATCGCCGTCCCACGGACACGCTTCGGACGCATCCACCGCTTCAATTCACGCATCGTTCGTGAAATCTCATCGTAAATAAATCCGATTTCTGTCGTATACGCATCCAATTCGGATTTGTTCAAATCTTCGCGAAGTGCCTCAAGCAAATCCGCTTCATAATGCTTAATGGACTCCTTTAAAAACGTCAGCATGCTCAAACGAAATGCCATCGATTTTGTCGCCTGTGTTTTAAAGAAACGGCGCTGTTTTTGGACTAGCTCGTCAATCGTCAACTGTTCAATCGGTGCCAGCATGAACTTTCCTCCTTAATGATTCATCACATTTATC
Organism: Exiguobacterium sp. s75; assembly: GCF_018617145.1. Classification (GTDB taxonomy): domain Bacteria; phylum Bacillota; class Bacilli; order Exiguobacteriales; family Exiguobacteriaceae; genus Exiguobacterium; species Exiguobacterium profundum. The sequence continues at coordinate 123,613 of NZ_JACSJQ010000004.1, read as the reverse complement.
TCATTTTATCATCGTGTGAAACGTGAATCTAAAAAAACGCTTTCATCAACCTACTATAATACAAAGCGTTTAAATGTTTAAACGCTTAATCGTAGAGTAAGTGATTGCTTCCCTCGTGTCAAAACATCCGTACTCTTTTTCGCGCGCTGATTAGAAAGAGCAGGCTTGCGCTCCCTAAAATCAAGCCGGTCAGTGTGAACTGCTGGACGATCGAGAGTGGAAGAACACTTAAGAATGATGACCCCGCTACCGTTCCGAGAGAGAAAAAGGCATAGAACGCCCCGTATGCTTTCCCTCGATTTTGTGGAGAGGTCGATTGGATCAACAACGTATTAATGGCCGGGAATAAAATGGCAAACCCGACACCATATAAGGCAAGTACCCCATACAGGCTAGTTTGTACACCCGATTGTCCAATTAACACCTGGCTTATCCCGATGATAGCCACCCCAAGTGCGGTCAACTTTGTCGGAGAGAATCGATCAAACAATCGGTTCGTCGGCAATAAAAAGAACAGGACGGCTACCACGCCGAACATACTGAGCAATGTCCCGCTCAATCGTGAATCATATCCAAGTTCCTGCACATGGAGCGGCAGTAAAAAGGCGAGCGCCCCTTGAGAAAACATGAGGAAAAAAGCGCCCCAATAGGCACGAAGCACTTTCGGATCCGGTTTTTCCCGTGTCCTCTCTTTTTCTATTATTGTCTCGACCTTTTGACTTCCTCGCATTGTCACAATCGTCACGATGAGAATCACCCAACCGAATAAAGAGACGAATAAAAAGACAGTTGGTGGCGATGTGATGCTTGCGACGATACCGCTGAATGCTGGACCGATAATGGCAGCTAACCCGACGAAACTACCGGTAATGGCGACTTTCTTACCTTGACGGTTCATCGCGGTGACGTTCGCCGACAGCGTAAATGCAGCTGGGACGATGAGTCCGGCCATAAAGCCATGAATACACCGTACAAACAGCAACATGGATGCTGAGTCGACGAACTGATAAGCCAATAAACTGAAGCTCGTCAGAAACAAGCCGAGAACCAAAACCCGATATGGACCATTTCTGTCAGTCCATATACCAGATAACATATTTCCAAACGTGTTCGTCAACGAATAGATTGCAATGGATAAGCCAGCGATAAACGAAGATGCCCCAACGGATACCGCAAACGTGCTCATGATCGGAAGTTGGGCGAACAAATCAAAAAAGGCAAAAAATACGATGGCATATAATATAAAACGTGGTGGAGTTTTCATCGGACAATTCCTCTTTTCCGTGATCTTATTCTTAGTCTAGCTGGAGCTCCAACCGTTTCATAGGGATGAATGGGTTTAGACACAAAAAATCCCTACAGCCAAAGGCTATAGGGAAAATCGCTTAGTTTGTCACTTCGACGGCTGTGTCGAGAGCGACACGAATCATTTCATCAAATGTCGACTGACGCTCTTCTGAAGTCGTCTCTTCACCCGTCAACAAGTGGTCAGAGATCGTGAGGATCGTCAACGCGTTCACTTTATGTTTCGCTGCAAGCGTGTAAAGACCTGCTGCTTCCATCTCGATCGCGAGGCAACCGAAGTCCGCCCATTTCTTGAAGTGATGGAAATCATCTTGATAGAATTGGTCAGCCGTGAAGATTTGTCCGACTTTGACCGGGATACCCGCTTTTTCTGCATTCATATACGCACGATGTAGGAGGTCGAACGTCGCTGTTGGCGCATAGTCCATTCCGTTGAAACGGACACGGTTTTGTCCCATTTCACTTGATGCGCTCATCGCGATGACAACGTCACGCACTTTAACATCTTCTTGAATTCCGCCCGCTGTTCCGACACGAATCAAGTTTTTAGCACCGTACGACATGATGAGTTCGTTCACGTAAATCGACATCGATGGGACACCCATCCCCGTACCTTGAACCGAGATCCGTTTGCCTTTGTATGTTCCCGTGAAGCCGTACATGCCACGAACTTCGTTATATAATTCGACGTCTTCTAAAAACGTTTCCGCGATATATTTGGCGCGAAGCGGATCCCCTGGAAGTAATACCGTTTCTGCAATTTGTCCTTCTTGAGCTCCAATGTGTACACTCATGTTTGAATTCCTCCTTTAAGCTTGTCGTTGAACTTGTTCCCGAAATTCGTTCGGAGTAACACCGACTTGTTTTTTAAAGACCTTTCGGAAATATTTGTCGTCCGAAAAGCCGACTGCTTGGGCGACTTCATAGATACGCTGTCTACTCGTTTCTAACAGGCGCTTTGCTTCGTTCATCCGAATCGTCAACACGTACTCAGATAGATTCACGCCATATTGTTGTTTAAATCGTCTTGAGATATACTCCCGACTTAAGTAAAACCGTTCACTCATTCCTTGCAAACTCAGTTCTTCCGCAAAGTGTTGTTCAATATACGTCCCGATTTGGGCAATCGGATCTTCACTCGACTCCTTCACCACGTCCGCTAACGCGCGTGACAACGTATCGTTTAATACATCGGGGTCAATCGGTTTCAACAGATAATCAAAGCTTCCGTATTGGATGGCCCGACGCATGTACGAATACTCATCGTAACCTGTCAACACAACGAGCTTAGAGAATGAAGCGTGGTCGTGTACCCACTCCATCAGCTCGATTCCATCACAATGTGGCATTTGAATATCCGATAGAATTAACGCCGGTCGTTCCTGCTCGATGAGCGCCTTTGCCTCAAGCCCGTTCTTCGCCTCGAGTACGGCCTTCACACCGAACCGTTCCCATTCGCCGAGTAATTTTACCGCTTCCCTTACCGGAGATTCATCATCTACAATCAACACTTTCGTCATGATGCCACCCCTTCATCCGTTGCCGGGAAACGCATCATGATTCGAAAACCGCCTGTTTCAGGTGTAGCCAACATAAATTCTGCCTCCCGATTATAGTTTAACATGAGTCGATCACGAATGTTTCGTAATCCTGTGCCCTCTGTGTCATAAAATGTCGAGTCCCCTTGTTCAATCCGTGACATGACCCGTTTCCACTCTTCCGTCGTCAAGGAACGTCCACTGTTCTCACAGCGAATCACGAGTGTCGCCCCTTCCATCCAAATCATCACGTCAAATCGATTCGCCAACGCCGAGCCGTCTCGTTCGAACCCATGTTTGAAAAAGTTCTCTGCGAGCGGCTGTAAAATCATCTTAGGAACAATCAGTTCATGGAGGTCCTGAGGGACTGAAACGTTCACTTGAAACTGATTTGGAAAACGTACGTCTTGCAGGCGAATATATGAGTTCAAATGTTCGATTTCTCTCTTTAGCGTGACCATCGACTCTTCAGGATGCATCGTATATCGCATCATCGAAGAGAGTTGTGTGATCAATCGATAGACGGTTTTTCCATCTCCCTTTAAAGCGAGTGTACCGATCGACTGTAACGCATTGAATAAGAAATGCGGATTGGTCTGCGCCTGTAAGGCACGTAGTTCATTTGTTCGGTTCTCTAAGGCAAGCTTATACTCCCGTTGAATCAGATCATCGATTCGCTCAATCATCCGCTTGAACTGTCTCCCGAGTACGCCGAACTCATCATTTCCGAGGGAATCGAACGAGACCGTCATATCGCCTTGCTCAATTCGCCAAATGTTCGAGGTCAACGTCTTGATTGGAGTCGTCAGTTTCATCGAGGCGTACGTGGCACCGATCAACGCCAGAATGAGGGAGATGATTCCGACTAACAAAATAATGAACGATGTTCGTGAAGCTGGCTCCGTCAAGAGCTGATCTGGAATCGACTTCCCGACATAGAACTGCTGATGGTCGAACTCAAACGTTTTCGTGATTTGATGATGTTTTCCATCGGTCGAGAGCGACCTCGGTTGAAACGAAGAAGGAATCTCGCCATCTCCAAGATGGGCGAACACACGATTGTCCTCACCAACGAACCATAGACTTTCCACCGGACTATTTTGAAGAGAAGCCAACTGTCCGATGAACAAATCTTCCGGGATATCGAGTGACAGAATCGCGAGCGGTTCGTTCGTTTCAATTTTGTCGAGTCTGAAATGGAGGGTGACGACATCTTCTTGCGTCATGATTGGTCCGAAATCATGATACGGGATGAGCGGATGTGACGCTTCAAGCAGGACGCGACTTTTCGGATTATTCAATAACTGTCGTTGGACAGCGCTCGGCTCTTTTTTGGAACGTGGTGATACTTTCATTTTATACGCTGCGAATGAATCCATGTCTTCAAGCATCAACAGCTGAATTTGCGCCACGTCTTCCCGGGACAAATACATCGCGAGGAGCGCTCGTCGCACTTCAATCTCCGTTTCTCTTAATGACAGTCCCGGTCCGTATTCCAATATGTCCAATACGTCACGATCCGCGTATAGGCTAGTCGGCAAGCGACTCAAGTCAGAGATATAGCGTTCCATCTGACGCGTCCCCCGTTCAAGCGACCATTCCGTCATTTCTAGACCGCGTTCACGTTCTCGATCCTCCACATACCAAAATGAAATAATTGTCGCGATAATGACTGGCACGATGATGGTTAATGCAATCATTCCCGTTAACTTTGTCCGAATGCTATTCACCGCTATCCCCCCTACCTCATGAGTATATCACGCACTATGCAAACGTTTGCAAAAATCCTAAAAAAGAATCCTCGTTTCTTTCGAAACAAGGATTACGCGACGATTAATACGATTCCATTAAATCAATGAGTTGTGGACCGTGTCCCATTTCTCGCGCCACATCAATCGGTGTCATACCTTCTTCGTTCTCAATGGTCACGTCTGCACCGTGATCAAGTAAGAGACGGACCGTCTCAGGATCGACGTCGTCATTATAGAACAAGTTATGGAGCGGTGTTTCCCCATATTCGTCTTGAATGTTCACATCCGTCACGTTTGCCAGTTCCGCTTCAATTTCTTCATAACTCGCATTCATGAACGTCAATTCTTGAATCGGTTCTCCTAATTCCATTTCCCAATCCTCTTCGAAATCCTCGCTCATGGCCGATGCGACAAAATCAGATAAATCATCGTTCATGACGAGTAAGGCGATGATGGCTCCGTTTCCGATGACAGTCAATAGAATCATCGAAATGATAGAGGCTTTCACATACCCTGCTGTTTTAAAGACCGGTACGTTTTCTTCGCCCGCATGTGTCGCAATCGCCGCGATGCGTTTCGGTAACGTCGGATGCGTCGACAACAATTCACTATATTTCGCGATGAATCCGTTCTCTCGGCTCGCTTCATACAGATAGTCAAACTCATTCACTTCTTTCGCGAGCGGTCCCCCGATCGCAAGTACGGTCAACGCTCGTTTCGCCGCTCCAAAATCTTGAAGATAATGCGCTGCCATCCGGTCACACGTATACTCACATGCACGCGAATAAGCTGATCCTAAAAACGGAATGATGCTACCAAGTAAGACAACCCATTGTTTTTGAACGTGGTTGCGACGAATATGTGCCAATTCATGTGCGATGACAAACTCAACTTCTTTCGTCTGTCCAGTACGTGTCAATTCCACGACATCAGAATATAAGATGACCATATTCTTTTGGAAGAATCGCGTGGCGAAAGCATTTAACACACCACCGGCTTGTAAGATATACACATCCGGCAACAACCGAATCCCCATCTCAGCCCCGACGCGTTGAACCAGCTCATGAAGCTCTGTGAACTGACGAGGCGTCACCTTGACACCGTTCGTCCGAATATATCCGATTTGAATCCAGTGCGTAAACATTGAAAGTGCTACGATTGTCCCGATGATCCACAAGAAAAGACCGAACGATGCAATCGTCAGTACGATTCCTAAAATCAAGACGAGTACGCTTGCTGCGACTAATAATGAGAAGTATAAATTTTCTCGTTTATGTACCAAGTTTGAATGATTCATCTAAATTCCCCTTCTTTTTCCAAAATACATGTTTAATTATACCGTTCCTTCCAGAAGAAACAACGAAAAAAATAGAAACTGACGGATTCGTCAGTTTCTAGCGGATGGTCACTTGATAGAGTTTGTCGTCTTGTGATTGTGGATTGCCTCGTCCGTCCGTATTGTTCGAAATAAAATACAACGTATCGTCGTCCAACCACACATCCCGAATGCGTCCGACCCCTTCGACAATTGTCGTGACTTGCTTCGTTTCACGATCGATGGCAACGAGCCGCTCGTTCCGTAGTGTCGCCATGTAAACGTACCGTTCATCGGTCGCAATACCAGACGGTGCCCAAGACGTCTCACCGACTTCGAACCATGGCGTGACCAGACCTTCTCGTTCCTCATTCGCCTCAATGAGTGGCCATCCATAATTGTTTCCTTCTTCAATCACGTTGACCTCGTCATGTCCACTCGCCCCATGCTCACTCGCATAAAGCGTATCATCCATCCGGCTGAGTCCTTGAGGATTCCGATGACCTAGCGAGTAAACCCAGTCGGTCGGTTCCCCTTCACCCGATAATGGAATTCGTAAAACCTTCCCTGCCAAAGAGGATTCGTCTTGTGCAAGTTCTGGCACGAGCGCATCGCCCGTTGTTACCCAAAGATACGCTCCATCGACTAATAGACGTCCGCCGTTATGGAAACGTGCCCCTGGTATCTCGTCAATCAAGACGCCCGTTTCCTCGAAACGTTCCCCGTCCCACGTCAACTCCACGACCCGGTTCTTGACGTCTCTTCCCGATGAGCCGTACGTATGATATGCGTAAAGGATCCCGCTCGACTCAAAATCGTCGCTCAGCGCGATGCCAAGGAGTCCTCCTTCACCAATCTCAAATACGTCTTCGTCCAAGTTCACGGCAGATTGCGTCACGCGACCGGAATCATCGATTACCGCGATGGTTCCCCCACGTTCCGAAACGAACCATTCGTCCGCACTTCGAGCGAGTGACCACGGGATCTCTAGATTTTCAGCGGTGGCGGTCACTTCCCCGATGTTCAGTTCCGTCTCTTCAGTGGTATTCGATTCTTCAGATATTGCCGACTCATCACGAGTCGATTCTTCAGCAGGTGGTGGCTCCGTACCCTCGTTCGTCGGTTCTGGCGTACATCCAATAAGAAACAATAGTGTCACAATCCCGATTTGACGTTTCATGTCGGTTCGCCTCCCTTTCCTTCATCATACCCTTGTTTTACGAGCGCTGTGAAGGTTCCGGTGGGCGGGCCGGCAAACGGGTTGCGATGATAAATGCAATCACGGCTGCAATCATCGCCCCGATGAAGATACTGTTTAGTCCGGTCGCAATAATCTGTTCACCTTGCAGACGGACAGAGGCGCTCAATGTCTCCGTCACACTTTGATTGAAGAAGTCTTCCAAAGACACTTGGGATAACGCACTACTTTCTTTAAAGTCGTTGAGCACGACGAAGTTAAAGACCGCTCCAAACACTGCCACACCGAGCGTTTGACCGACCGTACTTAAGAAGGAATTGGTCGCGGTCGCCGTTCCTCGTTGCTGATAGGAAACGACGGTTTGCAAGACGACGATAAACATCGGCTGCGACAATCCGAACCCTACCCCAATCAAAGCCACCGCACCATATACCCAGAAATCCGAGCTTGATTGAGATAAGAGTGTCAACGTGAACGTTCCGATGACGAGTAACCCCATACCAACCAACGCGCGACGTCTCGGGGAGGCCACACCGAGTGTCCGTCCCCCGATAATCGATGTGAATGTCCATGCAACAGACAACGGCATCAACATGAATCCAGCCTCGGTTGCTGTTTTTCCTAACACGGCTTGCGCCCAAATTGGGATGTAAGCTGACATTGAAACGAGCACCCAAGCTGCAAAAAAGACAGAGCCGTTGATGGCCGCAATCGTCGGTTGCTTGAGCAAATCAAACGGCAATAAAGGAGAGGTTGCTCTTCTTTCCGATAGGAAGAATCCCCCTAACAAAACAAGACTAATTACGCCACTCCCGACGATGGTCGTCGTCCATTCATTCGTTTCACTGAACGTGATCAAGGCGTATAAAAACGCGGTCGTTCCTCCAGCGAACAAGAGAGCACCTTTCAAATCAATCCGCTCGCTCGTTTCAGCGACGGTTTCTTTATAAAAGACGATAATCATGATGAATGAGAGTAACGCAAATGGCACGTTTAATAAGAATACGTAACGCCAAGACAACGTTTCGACCAAAAATCCACCGATGACGGGGCCAAGCACACCCGATACACCCCATACGGCACTCAAAATCCCTTGAATTTTCCCACGCTCTTCGTATTTATATAAATCTCCAATAATCGTCATCGAAATCGGAAGCACGGCTCCGGCCCCGAGACCTTGCAGCGCCCGAAAGACAATGAGTTGTTCCATCGATGTCGCTAACCCACATAACAATGAAGACACGGTGAACAACCCGATTCCAAACAACAGGACGCGCTTTCGCCCGAATAAGTCTGCCACTTTTCCATAAATCGGTGTCGAAACCGCTGTAAAAAGTAAGAAAGCGGCAAATACCCAGCTGACGAGCGTCGCTCCGTTCAACTCACTGGCGATGACCGGTGTCGCAACCGATACGACCGTCCCTTCAATCGCCGCTAAAAAGGTTGCCAGTAAGAGGGCAACCGTCACATTTTTTCTCATTCATTCCATCTCCCCAAAAAAATAGTGGCGTCGGAAGGTTCCGAGCACCACTTCAACTGTCTATTATTTTGTGCGAGCCGCGTCCATTTGACAAGTGTCATCTTTCGATTCGAAAAAGAATTCTCTTAGTCGTTCATATGCGGCTTGTTCATCTTGGACATATACCTTCCCACAAACAGCGCCCGCTCGCATCATCCAGACCTCATCTGCCAACATGGCGGCGACGTCAAGTTGATGCGTTGAAAACACGATGGTCGCCCCCCGTTTGGCCTCTTGTCGCAATAGGTCGCTGAGCATTTGCATCCATAGCGGATCGAGTCCGTTCGTCGGTTCATCCAACAACAAGATGGCCGGTTCGCTTACAAGAGCTTGAGACAACAAGAGACGTTGCCGCATCCCTTTTGAGAGTTCGGAGACGCGCTTTCGTTTATGCTCGTACAGACCGACTCGTTTTAAAATATCCAGAGTCGGATGTGCTCTTTGCAAGGTAGCGTAGTAGATGAATGTCTCCTCAACTGTCCATGCCTCATCAAAATAGAAATCATCCGGCATATAGCCAAAACTCTCATTATATTTCGCACGTTGTTTAATCGTATAACCATTCAATTGAATGGTGCCGGTACTCGGTTTGATGGTGCCGTTCATCAGGTTCAATAGCGTCGATTTTCCGGCACCATTGCTTCCGCACAGCGCCACGATTTTCCCTGAGATGATGTCTTCACGAATGGGATGGAGCGACCACGTATCGCCATATTTTTTTCCTACGTCTATACAGTGGATCATGATGTTTTCCTCCAAACGACTTTCGAAGCAAGCCATAACAAGAAACCACTTGCCGTAAGCAAGCTCAACCAGACTCCAGCATATCCAATCGGTCGATGCATCCAATTCAACAGATGGAGATAGACATCCCCAAACACATCTGAAGAGGATACAATCGTACTGGCCCATACACGCATCAAATCAAATCCATTCAGAAACAGCGCCACAATCATGCCGTTCACTTGCATACCGTAAGGAAGCCAGGAAACGATGGTCACGAGAAGCGTTGGCCAAAGCAACACGAGGATTGTCCATGTGAGGAAGGCCAGTAACATCGCTCGAATCCGCTTGCGCGCGATTAGTCCAAGCAAGGTTCCGAGCGCTGTCGCGTAGATTGTTAATCCAATCGCGTAGGAAAACAAAATCATCCAAGTCTTACCTGATTGTCCGACAACGAGCGAAGCAATGAGGAAAGCCAACAGCAGAATAAGTCCTTGTGTCACGAGAAATGAACTGAATCGGACAAAAATCAACTTCCATTTAGGATAGGTAAATGTTGAGAGGAGATTCAATCGCTTCGATTCCTGTTCCTGTCCCCAATGAAGCGCTGTCGTCAATAAGATGAAAAGAGGAAGTAACAGACCGAGCACCGTGATGAGCGTTGCACTTACGTTTGTATAGTCCGCAGCAACAGGTAGTGCTTGTCCGAGTCCTCCGAGTAGAACGAGCGTGAGAATCCATATAACTAAAAATATATAGTTCTCACGCTGTCTCAGACTGCGCGCCCATTCCATACGCCACAGTGACATCGATTATTGCCCTTCTTCTTCTTCTGTATCCATGTCCATTTCGCTATCTTGATCCATTTGATCCATTGAGCCCTCGCCATCCATCTTCATGTGCATCTCACCGCGCTCCCACGAATGGTCTTTCAATTGTTCGAAGTCCATCATTTCTCCACCATTCTCTTCGATATAGGCTTCAGCATCAGCCTCTTTCGCGAACGAGAGAATATTGTACGCCATTGGTGTTTTCGACTCTTTGTCGTACACGAACATCGCTTCGTCTAATTCGACCCAATCTTTCGTATTGAAATCTTTCACGTACATCGCAGCAATATCTTCTTCTTTTTGTTCAGGATACCAATCACGCATGAGACAACCGATGTCATCAAACGCATATCCCTTTTCGTTTTCCATGATGGCTTCCGCTGCGAACTGCTTATCCATGATTTTCATTTTACACACTTCGCACTCTGTTTCGCCCCATTTGATTTCAAACGGTTCTGCCGATGCACTCGAACATGCCCCGAGTGCCAATGATAGTCCTGCGATAGATAATAATCCTGCTACTTGTTTATACGATTTCATGTCGTTTCCTCCCAAATATCCAAATGATGATAAGTAACATGATACTCCCTAAATTCCAAATCGAACCGTTCCACTCCCACCTTGCTGTATAGGTTTGCGGTGAAAGGTCCGTCAACGATACATCGTTCGGACTTCTCAGAATGTTTTCTAATAGGAGAAGTCCCGGGGACCCGTATAATAATTCTAGCGCTTCATATGAATCGGTTAATAAGAACAAATACGGTTCGGTTTGAAATGGGATTTCGCTATACCCGTCACGATCTAGGTCCAACGTCGTCCCACCCCAGACATTTCCTTGTACAACGTTGTCATGCGACTCGACCATCGTCACCGGTTCACGATTTCCTAACAGGTTATTTTGAAGAATCATCATCCCCGTTGCTTGCTTGAATTGAAAGCCGATATCGTTGCCGTTAATCGTATTCCGTTCAAGAATCGTTCCTGCCGACTGCTCCGCGAACAAGCCGATATGATTTCCAGATATATTCGTCATCTCGATGGTCGTGTCGATTGCCTCATAGAGCATCAGCCCCGTCGCCGTTCCACCGAACTGGTCGTGTACATTCCCATTTTTAAAGACGACTCGATTCGTTCCCATAATCATCGCACCGGTCAAATTATGATGGAGTTCGGGCACCGAAATCACCACGTCAGTCGGAAACATCAAGTGAATGCCGTAGCGTGAATGCGAAACGACCGGTCGAACAATCGTATGCTGAGATCCATTCTCTATGTATATCCCATCTCGCACGTCCTTCACTACAACACCTTGCAGTTCGGTCGCTTCACTATTGAGGATTACCATCCCATCTGCCTGTCCATTCCCATCAATGGCCATTCGTGTGACACGAACCCCGTAACTATCCTCAATCGAAATTCCTGTTCCCGCAGACTCAATCGACACATCAAGCAGTTGATGTCCGAGACCAGATACTTGGATGGCTGGTACATCGTCGTTCTCACATTGTTGTACTGATACACGTTCGAGAACAGCACCGGTTCCACGCATGATAAATGCGGGCTGGCCACAACTCGTATATGTTTTTCCGCCTCCATCCACATGCTCATTCGACTCAATGACGATAGGTTCAGTCAACGGAATCGAGTGTTCTGCCGCCTCTACCTGTGTTGCCCAACACAAAAATAGGATACAACTCAATATTCGTTTCATGCCCCCTCCTTCTCATAAGCGCTTACAACATCCATTCTACTGAAACCCCCACCGGTATGTGTGTGGTTTATATGGGATTCCTGTGACAATTTCTTCATAAAAAAAACACAGACGGTGAAGGGGTCGTTTCACCGTCTGTGCCATGCTTATTTCACTTTGTCTTGCCATACTTTCGTGAAGTCCTGAAGCATCTCTTCACCTGTTTTTTGTCCACCGACATATGCCTGCATGAGGGCACCATATTCGTTCACTGCACCATCCGGATACTTAAACCAGTTCCAAGAGATGGTCTTCCCTTCATTCGAATATGCCAAAATATCGTCTGCGAGTGGTCCAAGGTCGTTGGCTTCAATCGACTTGAAGGCAGGGATGAACTTGAACTTGTTGACCATGTAGTCTTTTCCTGTATCCGACGTCGCCATCCACTCTAAGAAGTCTTTCGCTTCTTCTTTATACTTCGAGTTTTTGTTGACGACCCAGTTGTTCGGGACGCCGACTGGAAGTCGGTCCATCTTCTCCGCATCGTCATTGATTGGGATCGGGACGAAGCCCATCTCCATATCTGGATTTACGTCGAGGATCATTTGCTGTGCCCAGTTCCCTTGTTGGAGCATTGCCGTCTCTCCTTGGGCGAACTGTGTGACTTGAGTATTGTAGTCCGTCGTCAACGGATTTTTGTTTCCGTATTTAATCGTCAAATCAAACAATTTCAAAAACTCTTGGAACTGCTCATTGTCTTCAAACTTCGCTTTATTCTCGTTGAGCGCTTGAATAAATGCATCTGGGTCGTCTTGTTGCGCCATCGGAATGTTCAACAAGTGGATTCCTAAAATCCAGAACTCTGCATAACCGACAGAGAACGGTGTGATTCCCGCTTGCTCAAGTTTCTCAGCAGCATCTGTCAGTTCAGAGAGTGTTTTCGGTAACTCTTTGATCCCTGCTTTTTCAAATAGTTCTTTATTATAGATGAATCCGTAACCTTCGAGGTTCATTGGCATTCCGTACAGTTTACCGTCCATCGTCATCGGCTCTTTGGCGACTTCTGTCAAATCTCCGACCCACTTCTCGCTTGAGAGGTCCTCGAGTTTATCCTTCCATGTCTGTGCTTCCGTGAATCCACCGTTGTTGAAGATATCCGGTTCATTGCCTGAAGCGAATTGTGATTTGAGGGCCGCACCGTAGTCTGCTCCACCACCGACGGTTTGAACCGTGACTTTCACACCCGTCTCCTCTTCATACTCTTTTGCCATCGCTTCAAGGTCTTTCGCAATCTCCGCTTTGAATTGGAAGACGTTTAACGTGACGTCTTTTTTGTCGCCGCTATCTGCATTTCCTTCAGAAGAACCTTCGTCCGTGAGTGATCCGCCGCCGCAAGCCGCGAGTGATAAGACCATTCCAGCCGTCATGACCGCTGTAGACAATTTCCACTTCCGTTTCATCTCATTTCCTCCCTTAACCTTATCCATCTTTACAAACTCAACTTTAAATGAAAACGCTTCCACGATGTAGGTGTCAAAATTGACGGATAGGGTGGAAAATGTTGCACAGAAAAACAGGACTCTTTTTTCGAGTCCTGTTCCGTGTTTCTTCTTATTATATTACAACAAGCTGATGCCAGCTTCTTCGCACGATTGAATGACTTCTTGCGGCCAGACCGATGTTTGCACTTCTCCGATATGACGCGCGCGCAACAGATACATCGCGACACGTGATTGGCCGATCCCGCCCCCGATTGTAAGAGGGAGCGTTCCTTCGAGCACGCCTTGATGGAATGGATACGCACGCTTCTCTTCCGCATCTGCTTTCTTCAGTTGCGCATCAAGTGCCACTTCGTCGACACGAATGCCCATCGATGACAGTTCAAATGCTGACTCGAGCTCAGGGTGCCACACGAGAATGTCTCCGTTGAGCGACCAATCATCATAGTCCGCCGCTCGTCCATCGTGTTTCATACCCGAAGCGAGAAGATCTCCGATTTGTGAGATGAAGACCGCACCGTACTCTTTACAGATGGCCGTTTCACGTTCTTTCGGTGTCATGGTCGGATACGTATCCTCCAACTCCTGACTCGTGATGAAATGAATCATTTCCGGAAGAATCGCTTCAACACCGTACGCTTTCTCTACTTCCGCTTCTGTTTCACGGAGCGCAGCGTAAATGGACTCCACCGTCGCTTTCAAATATTCCATCGTCCGTTCTTCTCGAGCAATCACTTGTTCCCAGTCCCACTGGTCGACGAATAAAGAATGTGTCGCGTCGAGTTCTTCGTCGCGTCGAATGGCACGCATCTGAGTGTACAATCCTTCACCGACACCGAATCCGTAACGACCGAGCGCTTCACGTTTCCATTTCGCGAGTGACTGAACGATTTCAAGTTCATGTCCCGGATACATCGTATCAAACTGAATGATACGCTCCACACCGTTCAAGTGATCGTTGACCCCACTCGCCGATTCGACGAATAGTGGTGCTTGTACTTGAATCAGTCCGAGTTCACGTGAGACTTTCTCCTCAAAGAGTGCCTTTACTGCTGCGATTGTCTGCTGTCTTTCCTTCATCGTGCTTGTTGCTGTTGTCATTTTCCGTTTCCTCCAATTGTGGAATATTTGAAAATGAAGCCATGAAAAAAAGCCCTCCATTCCCATCGAACATGGGACGGAAGACTTCGGTTCCGCGGTGCCACCCAAATTAGTAGACGAATCTACTCACTTTTTCGAGACAATCATCTCGTAACTCCGATAACGGGGAGCGGTCCGGCTACGTCTACTGGCAAAGCGTTCGGGTAGCGACTCCAGGAAGTTTTTCGACGAAGGGTTAAGACCGGGCTCACACCACCCCCGGATCGCTTGACTCACTACCTTCGTGTACTCGTCCTTTCGACGTCGTTCACAATTGAATTGAGTTCATTATTATAAATATTCAGACTAATGTCAACGATTTTTTTCAAAAAAAATTAATCCTCCGTGTAGCGAACGGAGGATTCCCTTGGGAGGGTTATTTAATCGAACCACTTGTGATCCCTTTGATGATATGCTTTTGCATGCCGAAGAAAAAGACCAGAAGGGGAACGATTCCTAACACTAAACCTGCTAATGCCAAATCCCATTGTTTCGTGTACTGTCCAAAGAAATAGAATGTCGCGAGCGGGATGGTCCGTAACTCGACATCACGAAGAACGAGCGATGGTAATAAGAAGTCATTCCAAATCCATAGACTGTTCAAGATGACGATTGTCACCGTGATTGGCTTAAGAAGTGGAAAGACGATGCGCCAGAAGACACCCCATGTCGAGCAACCGTCGATGATGGCGGCTTCTTCAATCTCCTCAGGAATCGACTTCATGAATCCGTGATAGAGGAACACCGAGATGCCAGACCCAAACCCTAGATACATGACGATCAGGCCCCAATGACTATTCAACAGCCCGAGGATACTCGAAACTTTCACGAGCGGAATCATGATGGACTGGAACGGAATGACCATCGCTGCCACGAACATGAAAAAGATCATTGTAGAAATCCAATGTTTCGTCCGAACGAGTTTCCATGCCGCCATCGAGGTGAAGATGACAATGACCGCATTCGCTCCGACCGTGATGAGAAGGGAGTTCAAAAAGACACGTCCATAATTCATCGCTTCCCACGCCTCTGTATAGTTTGAGGTCAACCACTCGTTCGGTAAGGCGGACGTATTCGTAAAGATTTCAGCCATCGATTTGAACGAGTTGGCGACGACGTAATAGAACGGGACCAAATAGAGCAGTCCGAGCAAGATGGCGACGAGCTCAATAATTCCAAGGTTCCAAGAATACGTTCCCGGGCGAAGTGGACGCTGCGGGATACGCTTCGGTGTCTTCTCTACGTTTCTCTCGACATGTTCCAATTTTTCCGTCGTCATGCTTCCACCTCCCGTTTTTTCGTCACGTACACTTGCGTCACCGTAATCGCAGCCACAACCAAGAAGAAGATGACCGCCTTCGCTGACCCGAGACCATAATTATTATTCACAAAAGACTCCGTATAGATATTTAAGGCTAACATTTCGGTCGATTTGAACGGTCCACCATTCGTGAGCGACAAGTTCGTATCAAACACTTTGAATGACCAAGAGATGGTCAGGAACAAACAGATGGTAATCGATGGCATAATCATCGGTAGAGTGATATGGCGGAGCATCTTAAGACGATTCGCCCCATCAATTCGTGCCGCCTCCATCAAATCAGTCGGCACGTTTTGTAGCGCCGCGATGTAGATGACCATGACATACCCGCCACCTTGCCAGATGGCGACAATCACGATTCCCCAAAATGCCGTTTGCGCATCACCGAGCCATGGTAATTCGAACAGGCTCCACCCCGTCAAAGCACCGATCGAGGCAAATCCTTTTACATAAATGAACTGCCAGATGAACCCAAGAATTAAGCCACCAATCAAGTTCGGCATGAAGAAAATTGTGCGTAGGAAGTTTCGCGTCTTAATGTTCATCGTCAATAATAGCGCCAATGAGAAACCAACGATATTCGTCAATAGGACAGACACAAGCGTATATTTCGTCGTAATCCAAAAAGAAGCGCGGAACTGCTCATCTTCAAAGAACAAGCGATGATAGTTATCCAATCCGACAAAGTTCAGTTCTCCGGTCACGCCGTTCCAATCAGTGAAACTGTAGTAAATGCCATTAAAAAATGGGATGAGTACGATTGCGACAAATGCCAGAAAAGCAGGTCCAACAAATGCTATAAAGCTCGCAGGTTTCTTCCAATTCCCTCTGCGTTTCGTCCGTTTAGTAGTCTCAGTCATGTGTATCGCCTCCACTATCACTGTATCGTGTCAAACTCCTAATGAAAACGGATACATTTGACGGAAAGGGTGGAAAATATTGAACGGAATGAATGAATTTGAAGGTGTGATGAGTTATGATAAAATCAATGATAATACGAACGGATTAAATATGATTTGCCTTGATTCATATTTTAATACGAAATTCACGAATGATTTTAAGAGAATAAAAAGATATCGTTCGATAAACGGAGGGACTTTTTGAAATGACAACGACGAAACCATTATCTGACCTTACGATTGCCCAACAAGCCAAAACCTTGCCGATTAAAGACATCGCAGCAAAAATCGGATTACACGAAGATGACCTGGATCTTTACGGAAAATACAAAGCGAAACTTTCTTACGATGTCCTCGAACGTGTGAAAACGAAGGAAGACGGAAAACTCGTTCTCGTCACCGCCATCAATCCGACACCAGCTGGCGAAGGAAAATCGACGGTGACAGTCGGGCTCGGACAAGCGTTGAACCAGTTGGATAAACAAGCAATCGTCTGTCTGCGCGAACCTTCACTCGGCCCGACGATGGGTCTAAAAGGTGGCGCTGCTGGTGGTGGCTTCAGTCAAGTTCTCCCGATGGAAGACATCAACCTCCACTTCACAGGTGATATGCATGCGATCACATCGGCCCATAATACGATCAGTGCCATGATCGACAATCACTTGCATCAAGGAAACGACCTTGGAATCGATGTCCGACATATCGTCTGGAAGCGCGTCCTTGACTTAAACGACCGCGCACTTCGTCATGTCACGGTCGGCCTTGGTGGTCCTGCTCACGGAGTCCCTCGTGAAGACGGATTTGATATTACCGTCGCTTCAGAAATCATGGCGATTCTCTGTTTGGCCGATTCATTGGACGACCTAGAAGAACGCATCAAGCGAATCGTAGTCGCCTATGACCATCAAAAAGAACCAATCACGGCAGAACAAATCGGGGCGGCCGGGGCGGCGACGTTACTGTTGAAGGAAGCCTTTAAACCGAACCTCGTCCAAACGCTCGAACAGACGCCTGCACTCGTCCACGGCGGACCGTTCGCAAACATCGCGCACGGATGCAACTCACTGATTGCAACGAAGACTGCATTAAAGCTTGGGGAGTATGTGGTGACGGAAGCTGGGTTCGGTGCCGATCTCGGAGCAGAAAAGTTCTGTCATATCAAATCTCGAGTCGGTGATTTGAATCCGGATGCGGTCGTACTCGTCGCAACCGTTCGCGCTTTAAAAATGCACGGTGGCGTTTCGAAAGATCAGCTTCATATTGAGAATGTCGGTGCAGTCGGAGAAGGATTGAAATTACTCGCCAAACATATCGATACGATGAAAAAACTCGGACTGCCTACGGTCGTCGCATTGAACCGTTTCAATTCAGATATAGAAGAGGAACTTGCAACCGTTCTTGATTGGTGTGCGGCACACGGTATTCGTGCTTCGCTCAGCGAAGTATGGGCAAACGGCGGACTTGGTGGTCGACAGTTAGCCGAAGCGGTCATTGACGCCGTCGAGTCGAACGAAAGCAAACTGACGCCTCTATATGAGTTGACCGATTCGATTGAACAAAAGATTAAAACTATTGCGAGAGAAGTATACGGTGCTGCAGACGTCGTGTTCACCGCCAAAGCACAAAAGCAAATGAAAGATGTACAGGCGAACGGCTGGTCGGACCTTCCCATTTGTATGGCGAAGACACCGTTCTCCCTCTCAGACGACCCTTCAAAATTCGGTTATCAACAAGGATTCACCATCACCGTTCGCGAATTAAAACCTTCAGTGGGAGCAGGATTCCTCGTCGCCTTAACAGGCAACGTGTTAACGATGCCAGGGTTACCGAAACATCCAGCGGCTCTCAATATGGGGATTGACGAATCTGGAAAAGCAATCGGCCTTTTCTAATAGGAGGATGACACATGATCGTATCGCAGTTGACGTATCCTGACGGGTATCAAACAGAAGTCATGCACGTTCAGGCAGAGCAATCGATTGGAAAAATATTCATGTTTCACGGGATGCTCGAACATCATGAAAGATATATTGAGTTTGCACAGTTTATGGCAGATAATGGCTATGACGTATTTGTGTGTGACTTGCGTGGTGCAGGTACAAGCGCTCATGATCAACAGTCTTATGGACACCTTGCTCCTGGCGATGGCTTTCAGCAACTTGTCGAGGATGCTCAATATCTAATCGACCGTTACGAGGATGGGCGCCCTACTTATGTGTTAGGCCACAGTTTCGGTTCCCTGCTTGCTCGTCGACTCGGTCAAATCATGGGGCATGCCTTGGCTGGATTGATTGTCGTCGCCCCGCCCCCACATCCTGGGGTCGCAGGTGAAGTGGGGCATCGTTTAATCGCTACCGTCATGAAACGGAAAGGTGCCACCCATCAATCACGTTTCTTTGAACGCCTCTTGTTCGGACGTTACAACCTTAAGTTTTTACCTGCTCGAACGGATAGTGACTGGCTCTCAAGTGTTCCAGACGAAGTCGACTCCTATCTCGCCGACCCAAACTGTGGCGGTCTGCCTTCCCTCGGTTTTTTACATGAAGTGACACGTGCTTCCTTAGATGTCACCACGGCTGCACGGATTCATGAACATCCGAAGTCCCTTCCAGTTCTGTTCGTTGCCGGAGTGGACGATCCTGTCACGCATGATGGTGAAGGATTGAACGGAATCATTAAGAAGTATCGAAATGCGGATGTCGAACTCGCAGTCGTCACATACGACAATGCCCGACATGAAATTCTTCGCGAAACGCACCGTGAACAAGTGTGGTCAGATATTCTTACCTGGATGAAGCAAAATAGAATCCATTAGTTTACTCAATCCCCTTTTATAAGGGGATTTTTCATTTACCTGATTTTAGAAAAAATATTTTAAGCATTTACCTTTTTTGAAATTCTGCTTCTTCTTTCCAATTTTTAAGTACGTTATACTTAGACCGCAATCACTTTTAATCACGTTTTTTCATCCGAAAGGGGTAACATATTGAAATCGACACTCTCACGATTGGGGGTTGCCACCATCGTCTCAGGTACGATTCTGAGCACCCTTGCGCCTCTCCAATCATACGCAGCAACATCCGAAGGAACAGTCAACACACCCATTTTAAATGTACGATCTGATTCATCGACATCGTCTTCAATCGTTGGCAAGTTAACAGAAGGAACGACGGTAGACGTATACGCCGTCAACGATGAATGGGCACAAATCAACTTCGAAGGTCAAAAACGATACGTTTCTTCTACGTATTTGACGATCGGCTCATCTATGACAACAGCGTCTACTTCATCTTCTTCGTTATATGTGGCTGAAATGAACGTCAATCTTCGTTCTTCGATGTCGACGTCTGCTTCCATCGAAACGGTCATTCCAAAAGGATCACTCGTAACACATGTCTCAACACATGGTGCTACAGGATCTTGGTATAAAGTACAATTTGGTACATATACAGGATATGTGGCGGCACGATACTTTACCGAAACGAGCCCTACATTTTACGCGTCTACGACAGCCGTTCTATATGACAAGACAGGTACTGGCGCATCAAAAATCGCTACGATTCCGGAAGGTGCGAAAGTCACATACTTAGAATCTTTAGGAGCGACGGGATCTTGGTACAAAATCGAATGCGGTTCACTCGTCGGTTATGCACCGGCACGTAACTTTACACCGACTCCGCTTGCTCCAGAAGCAGTCACGACATATTACGCAGTGAAGAATGTCGCGCTCTACAATGGTACAGGAACTGGTGCATCAAAAATTGCAACAATCCCACTCGGAGCAGAAGTGAAGCGTGTATACGTGAACGGATTGAGTTCATCTTGGTATAAGGTGCAATACGGGGACACGGTCGGCTATGCGGCCGCGCGTAACTTCTCGACATCAAAACCTGAAGCCGTCGTCAAAACAACCTATTATGCCGTTCGAGACCTCGTGTTATATGAGTCATCCGCTTCCGGAGCGGCTCGTCTTCGCACGATTCAAGAAGGGACAAAAGTCGTCCAAGTATCGGATGCCAACTTATCGGACTCTTGGTTCAAAATTGAATATGATGGAGTCACCGGCTTCGCTGCCGCTCGTCATTTTTCAACGAAGGCACCTGAAGAAGTGACGATCACACCATACTTTGCGATTCGAAATGTTGCGATGTATAGTTCGTCTGCAGCCGGAGCGACAAAGGTTGCGACAATTCCGTTCGGTGCAAAAGTGGAACAAATCTCGCAAAGCGGCCTTTCTAGTTCATGGTTCAAGATTCGTTATGACGGAAAAACAGGATATGCGGGATCTAGTCACTTCTCATTGAAAGATCCAGAGGTCGTGGTGAAAACAGATTATTATACAACGCGTGACGTCGTTTTATACAACCGCTCGGATGCAGAAAAAGTGAAGATTGCAATCATTCCGTTCGGTACGAAAGTTCAGCAAGTGTCGGAGCCTGGTCTCACGGAGCGATTCTTTAAAATCGAATACGGTCCGATCACAGGTTATGCGACGGCGGACTACTTCTCGAAAACAGCACCGTCAGACGAACAATATGAAGAAGAACGCCAAGTTCGCATCTATGTAAACGGGAACGAGCCCCTCAACGTTCGTTCTACGCCTGATTCATCATCAACGACTAATAAAGTCGGAACGTTAAGTACGGGAACGATTGTCAACATCAAACCGATTGTCGGTTCGAAATGGGCACTTCTTACGAGTGGGACGTATAGCGGTAACTACATTCATACCGATTACGTCGTACCGGTCACAACGACCCCACCTGCGACAGGCATCACGAAAAAAGTCTCGTATACGAGTTATCCGATGACAGCTCGTCAGATGGCAGACCGTCAAGTGGCTCAATTCGCCCAAACGGATGCCCATCGATACGAAGAAGCTTACTTACCTCGTGCTTGGGTCAGTGTCAACGGGTCGACAGGAAAGATTGTAAAATCGGAGATGACTGTTGTATCAGGGTTAGGAACCGCTTTGAAGATGACAGCCTCTTCAAGCTCATCCTCGCTCGTGACCATTCCATTTGGTGCGTCGATTCAATACGTTGACCGTTATACGTCCGGGTCAACCGTTTGGTATAAAGTAAAATACGGCACGATGACCGGTTACGTGACACCGAGTTCAGTCGTCGGAACCGCCAACATTTTAAGCCGTCCAATTTTAACATCTCATGCGTACGGTCAAATCAATACTGGTGAAACCGTTACGATTACAGGTCAATCCGGCACATATTATACGATTTCGTATAAACGACCGGCCGGACACAATATCCGAGTCTTTGATAACACTTGGCGTCGTGCATCAGTTGATGATCTTCTTCCATACGTCGATCCTAGCCAGATTGATGCAAACTCTCGATCATTCTATCAATTCTTAGATTTATCGAAGAGCGCTGGGACAACTGCGACAACATTGAACAAGGTCCTCACATCAAAAGGAACGCTCAGCGGACAAGGTCAGGCATTCGTTGATGCGGCTAGTATGTATGGCGTGAACGAAGTGTATCTTCTCTCGCATGCCATCCTTGAAACTGGTCATGGTACATCCCTTCTCGCAAAAGGAGTTCCTGTCGATAAAGATGGGAATGCTTTGATCAACTCGAGTGGGAATCGGATTTATCCGGAACGTCCTGTTGCGGCAACCGTCTATAATATGTACGGTATTCAAGCAACAGATAGCAACCCTCTTGGAAACGGCGCTAAATACGCCTTCCAACAAAAGTGGTTCTCTCCTAAAGAAGCGATTATCGGAGGAGCCTACTGGATCGGGGCTAGCTATATCAATCACCCGACATACAAACAAAATACACTGTATAAGATGCGCTTCAATCCTTCTTCACCTGGAACGCACCAATATGCAACGGATATCGGATGGGCCGCAAAACAAACGACAAGCATCTATAATATCTATCAATCACTTGATGCTTACACACTCAACTTCGATGTACCAAAATATCAGTAACAAAAGGAGACACGCGCCTCGTTGGCGTCGTGTCTCTTTTTATGTCCACTCGATCGAATCGATGATCGATTCAATCTCCATCTTTTCATTGGTCACTTGATCGGCTACATAAGTTAAGAATAAAAGCCGTTTCCCGTCGGTCAAGGACCATACATCTAAATGCATCCCGTCTTCAATCCCACTCGCGTAGGCCGTTGTCATATCACTCGCTTCAGTCGTGATACTCGGAGCAACCTTCACATCAATCGGGAATTCGCCTAAGAACGTATTCAATTCGCTCATTGCGGATTGTTTTGGTTCTTGCGAATCTTCTGATTCATAGATTGAGATTTGGAGCGTCCCTTGTGCATCCGCTTCCGTCGAGTAAAAACTCACATAGTCTTCCTCTTCGCTGTATTCATAATGTTCCGGATACGTCAGGCGGAACCACCCATCAATTTCGTACTCTTTCATGCTGTTTTCTCCTTTACTTGCTTGAATGCCAGCCCTGTGACCATTTTAGCTTGAAGCGCGTACTTCAAGCGTTCGGTCACGTAAAGACGTTGGCTATTTATGTCTTGGGCGATCATATGTCCAAATAAGTTCATGCGGACAGTTTGATTGGATAGGAAATAGAGTCGATCCGCACTCAGCGGACGATATTCGTTCGAATGCTCAAGGTATTCGATTTCAAAGCGGCGGAGGACGTTCAGGGCACAGTAACGATCGGTTTTCCCGGTACTCGTATGAAGCTCGACACGAACGAGCTGAACGTCATACGGACAGACATTCATGAAGATCGGTCCCACCCGCTCATGGATCAAGAGGATACCCATATCGGTCTCAATTAAATCTGGCAGGGCTCCTTCATCTTGCGAGATGCTCAGCACGACGTACGGTCGGTTTGTCGGTGCAAGCAATTCCCCTTTGTAAAATCGAAATCGTTGAATTCCTGTTAGAACCCGGGCACGCCAAGCAATCCCTCGAGCCTCGGCTTCCATCCGATACAACCTCTCTCCACTCACGCTTACTCCCCCTTCACTTGTTTGAGCGCATCGACGAACGTTTCCCATTCTAGGTTGTCACAAACAACCTTATTTTCCAATCCCCATTCTTCATCGATTGTCAAACGTACTTCGTTCGATTGTGCGTGACGGGTGACTCGAAGATCTCCTATTTGAATCATATTCGGATGAATCTCAAACGTCATACTTGGTAATCCGACCCACTTGATTCGATTCGTTCGTAACACAACTTGCCATTCTTGGTCATGGCGGATTGAAAACGTCCAACTTCGGAGAGACACCGTCGTGTCCGTTTGTTTCGATTGTTTCAACATTCGAAACCCTTCACCCATCAGTCGTAAATATGATTTTCGCTCACTCATATTTCATTTCTCCCCTTTTTTCTATTATCTGTGTTGTGAATAGGATTCTGCAACCTAAAAAGTTTTTTTAAAAAAGGGTTTGCAAATTCCATCGTATATGCTATTATATCAAAGTAACGTTAAGAGTTCATACGTTTCGCGGGTGTAGTTTAATGGTAAAACCTCAGCCTTCCAAGCTGATGACGAGGGTTCGATTCCCTTCACCCGCTCCATATTTTTTCTTTCATGCGGGTGTAGTTTAATGGTAAAACCTCAGCCTTCCAAGCTGATGACGAGAGTTCGATTCTCTTCACCCGCTCCAATATCGACATATACGCGAGAGGATCTCGCACACATACACTGCACGGTTGAGACCTTGCAAAAGCAGAAAGTCACACGACTTTCTGCTTTTTTGTTGTTCCGTCTATTGTTTTGGGGAAAAGAGTGATTGAATCCATACAGACAAGGAGGAACTACATTGATTCAAGCGAAGCTGCAATCTTTTACCGTATACGAAAGCGCGTTGATGCGAACGACATCGACCCTCATCGATACACCAGATGCCCTTTTGTTGATTGACCCGACCTGGCTCCCGGAAGAAATTGCGACAATCCGTCGTGACATCGAATTACACCGTCGGAATCGGCCGCTTTATGTCATCTTCACACATCATCATTTTGACCACATCATCGGAGCTTACGGCTTTGCAGATGCCACCACGATTGCCTCACAGGCTTTCGTCGATGCCGACTCATCTGACCAATTAAATGAGATTCGCAAGTTTTATGAACAATATTATATTGATCACCCGATTCAAAAACCGGACATCGACCTGGTCATCCAACCCGATCAAACGCTTTTAATCGGTTCAGTGCCCGTGACCTTCCTCTCTACACCGGGCCATGACGCGACACATATGTCGGTTCTCATCGAATCCATGAATCTTCTCGTTTGTGGAGATTATGGGTCTAATGTCGAGCCACCGTTTATCGAACACGACCCAACCGCCTATCTTGATACGCTACAAACCATACAATCACTCATCTACGAACATGAGATTCGTTGGTTCGTACCAGGTCACGGTGACTTGTGCGACAACCGAAGTCACATGATTGAGCGATTGAGTGCGGCGGAAGAGTATATCTTGGCACTCCCTGAAGAACGCCACTGGTCTCCTGCATGGCCAAAGCACGCCTTTTTTGACCGTGTTCATGAACGGAATCGAAAGATGGTGGAACAAAAAGAGACCGATCGCCGGTCTCGACAACAAGATATATAAAAAAATCGCAACGTCTCCCCAAGACGTTGCGATTTCCCCCTATGTAGACCTATTTCTTTGTGACGCGTTCTGAGCGGACCGTGAACATACGGTCAACCCCATAGATCGTTACTCCCGTCAGAGCGAGTAACCCAATCATTGCAGAAGAAAACATGACCATCCCCCCATTGTTCACAGTTTCGTCATAATCACCCCGTGGTTTCATTATAAAAGACCATTTCAAAAAAAGAAAGCGTTTTCTTCAAACTTTCTTCACATTTCCCGCATTTAACCTCTATCGTTTTTTGATACAACGTCCCTATAGTGATTAGACAGACACGTGTAAAGATGTGTAGCTTTTGTGGAATTTGGGAATACATGATGTAAGGATAAAAAGAGACAGAAGCTGCTCGTCGAGGAGGAAGAGGTATGATTAAGTACGGTACATTGGTACGAATCGAGGGAAAATATGCCGTGTTGAGATGGAACAACGGCTCAAGTTTCATCCCTAGACGATTCCTACCATCCGAAGCACGTGTTGGTGATACAATCATTCGAGACAACCATCATTACTATCTTGAAGAAGATATGACCCCTAACTTTGACGCATTGATCAAGCAACACTATAAAAGCTGAACGGTCTGCCCTCTCTAACCGGGCAGTTCGTTCAGCTTTTTTTCGATTGAATCATTCTGAGATGTCGTCGATTTGTTGCTGAAGCCACGCCTCGTCTACCGGACCCGTTTTTTTCGCCATGATGATCCCTTTTGCATCTAGAACGTACGTCGTCGGTAATGCGACAACTCGATATTGTTGCTCGACAGCGGCCTCTTCATCTAGCAAAATCGGAAAATCAACGGGATACTCATCTAGGAATGCCTCCACGTCCTCTTTTCCTCGTCGCTCATTTTTGGTGACGTTCACACCAAGTACTGGGATGCCTGTCGCTTCTTCAAACGATACGAGTTCAGGAAACTCATCCCGGCACGGCGGACACCAAGAGGCCCAGAAGTTAATGACGACCGGCTGTCCTTGGAACTCAGAAAGGGTCAAATTCTCCTCATCTAACGTATTCAAAGTGAAGTCCGGGGCTTGTTGCCCCACTTCAAGTCCTCCTAATACCGATTCATTTTGGACGATCGGAACCGCTTCTTCTTTCTTTTGTGTCATCATATATTCCTCGTAGCCTTTATATGCGAGGCCAGCAATCAATAGAAGGATCAGCGTTCCAATACCAATTCTTTGTAAGCGCATCATTTACCCCTTGTTTGTTTTACTTAAGATTTCTACACTTAACTTATCATAAACCCGTAAAGGAGCGTATGGATTGTGCAACTTCAAAACGAGAAAATACAGATAACCTTAAAGGCACAAGGTGCTGAGATGACGAGTTGGAAAGTATCTGGAACTGAACTCTTATGGCAAGGGGACCCGACCTATTGGGGACGACAAGCCCCGATCCTCTTCCCGATTGTGGGTCGATTGCTCGATGATCAATATGTATATGAGGGAAACACCTATACGATGAGTCAACACGGATTCGCCCGGGACGCTATGTTCGAGGTCGAATCTTCTACTGCCACGTCGATCCGCTTCACATTGAATGATACATCGGAATCGCGTCAACACTATCCATTCCCATTCACGCTGACCGTGTCCTATCAACTTGTGGGCGAAGAAGTGATTGTGACGTATCGTGTCCATAACCCGGGCGAAACGACGTTACCGTTTAACATCGGTGGTCATCCTGCATTCAACATTCCGTTCGTGGGCGGGACATTTGAAGACTACGTGATCGATTTCGGCGAAATCCGCTCCCTCGATCGCTACTTGCTCGAGGGTCCTTATTTAACTAAATCAGGCGAGAATTCTCCCTCCTCTAAGCGTCTCGGGGCGTAGCCCGGCGTAGGTGGGAGATGAATCGCCCGGTCCTACAGTTTTCTCTCCCTATGACAGATGTTACGAACAAAAGTTCGTCATTCCGTCAGATTCTCCCTCCCCCTCCTCGGGTATCGGATGAGGAGGACACATCACGATCTTCTGAAAGGAGGAGGGACGGACATGCTGAAAGGCTACACATACAGGCTCCACTCGACGCCGGCACAGGCCGAGTTCCTGGTCCGGACGATCGCTGCGCCCGATTCATCTACAACAATGGATGGTTTCTGAGAAGATCGAAAACCCTCGCTTTCTTTGCCGATCCGAAGCGAAGGTCAAGAAGTCGCAGCGCGCGTTGTCACGAAAGAAGATCGGAAGCAAGAATCGTGAAAAAGCTAAGCTGATCTTAGCCAAGAAACACGAGAAAATCGCCAACCAACGCAAGGACTTCCTTCACAAGCTGTCGAGACGGATTGTTGACGAGAACCAAGTCATCGTCGTGGAGACATTGACATCGAAGGACATGATGAAGAACCACAAGGTAGCGAAGTCCATCGGGGATGTCAGTTGGTACGAGTTCGTCCGGCAACTCGAATACAAATCGAACTTCTATGGACGGACGCTCATCAAGGCAGACCCCTAGTACGCATCGACGCAGATCTGTTCCACTTGCGGAGTAAAGGGCGAGAAGAAAGCGATGGATGTCCGTGAATGGACGTGTGCTTGTGGCGCGCAACATGATCGAGATATCAATGCGAGCATCAACCTGTTGATGTTGGCAAACTAAAACGAATTCCTGCAGGGTGGGAACCACCCGACGAGCTTGGTAAATAATCGTGGCTAATAAAAGTACGATTTTCCCAAGAAGCTCCCCCTTCAATTTGCGAAGCAAATAAGTGGCGAGTAGTTCACCAGGCGCGTATCAACCACTCGGAGAGCGTCAGTATATCCCCCTCACTCGGTCATTATTCGAAGACGACGCACTCATTTTTGAGAAGATTGAATATGCCGCACTCCGACATCAGCCAACCGGCGCAGCCATCGTGATGGAAAGTCCCTCCTTCACGCATTTCGGCATCTGGTCTCCACCGCAGAAAGACGCCCCGTTCGTCTGTTTGGAACCTTGGTTCGGACATGCGGATTATAAAGGACATCGAAAAGATTTCCTACACAAAGAAGGGATTCAACTTCTTGCACCAAATGAGACGTTTGAAGCGAGTTATACATTATATGTGGAGAACTAAAAAAATCAATCCGACGTCTTGTCGGATTGATTTTTGGTTTAAAAGCGATCGTCTTGTTCGGCTTCATATTCTGACACTGGCTTTTTCATGATGAGCGCCAGAATGATATAAATGAGGAGTCCCGGACCACCGAGAAGAGCCATCGCCACAAATAGGACACGCATAATGGTGACGTCCACCCCGAGATAGTTTCCAAGCCCTGAACAAACACCGGCAATCACTTTATTGTTTGGGTCTTTATAAAGTTTCCGTTCCATGTCATCTTCTCCTCAACTCGTTATGATCGTTGTGGTCGACGTAATGTCGTTCTTCCTCCGTTCGCCACCTCTCCACGCCCTTCAAAGTCGAGCGCTTCATTAATCGGTGTGCTACCAGACTTGATTTCGATTCGACGACCGTACAGACCCCGGTTGTCGAGAGACGCTGCGATGACAGTTGCGACATCCGTTTCGGAAATCGTCGCACCATCCGCATCATTCAAGTCCTCTGATGCTTCGATTGAACCTTTACTCGGTTCATCGACAATGGTCACTGGGCAAATGATCGTATAGTTCAAACCGCTATGTTCGATATACTCGTCAGCGGCATTGTTAGCTGACAGAAAGTTGAAGAGTTCTTTCGGTGCAGCGTTCGGTTGATCGGCGCCATAGGCACTGAGTAAGACGACATGACGTACCCGTTCCTTCTTGGCAGCATCGATGGCATTCATCGCAACGTTTCGGTCAAGCAGTTCAATTTCAGTGCTCGAACCATCCGCGCCGGCAGTTGCCGCAATAATAACGGCATCTTGTCCACTTGTCGCCTCATGTACTTTCTTCTCGAGTTCTGTCTCGACATCAACCGTCAATACGTGTGCACCCATTTTCTCGTACTCTGCTTGTAGTTCAGGATAACGAATTAAAGCGGTCACTTGATGGGTTTTCGCCAGGCTTTTCAATACACGTTTCCCGATCTTTCCTGTTGCTCCAATGACTAAAACTTTCATTCAAATTTCCCTCCTCAAAAGAGTAGTTCATTTGATTAAAATTCCTCTTTCAAGTCAGAATCAAACCCTTTTCTTAAAATTATCTGACAGTACCCCAAACGGATAAATCAAGGGCGTCTTGAATCGCCTGCACGCTCTCTTCTAACGGTTCATAGTAATACACGTTATTGATATAAGCATCTTGACCCTCGACTTGCATCTTATTCACCTCAGGATTCGAGATCATCGTCAATCCGACAGATGCCATTTGCAAGACGTTCATCTCAAGTCCCATTTCTTCTTTCATGAAGCGGTACGTAGCCGGAATTTTTGTCCAACCTGAAGGACTCGCCAGCTTTTCAGCGACAGCTGTCATGACCTCCGTTTGACGATTCGAACGCGCTCCATCCGTATCCGATTTACGGTGTCTCGCATACGCCAAGGCCATGTCTCCATCCATTGCATAGGAAACACCTTCTGTATACTCATACGTCTGGTTGAACCCTTTCTCGCTAAACGAATGCGTCGCCGTGACATTCACCCCACCAATCAAATCAATCAATTCCATGAACGATTCGAACGTGATGACGACTTGTCCATCGACCGAGGCATCGGTCAGCCCTTCCACGGCACCAATCGTACACTCTGCGCCGCCGAACGCGAACGCATGCGTAATTTTGTCACCTTCCCGTTCAGGTTCACATGGAATCGCTGTATACGTATCACGTGGAATCGATACGTTCTGAACAGTCCCAGAACGTGGTACGAACTCCATCAACTGCAGGGAGTCTGTACGAGATCCTGACAACGATTCCCCTACCCGCGCATCGCTCCCCATAATGAGGAATGTGAATGGAGCAGTCGCAAAATATCCAACAATCAGTAGCATCGCAAGTAGGAAAAGGACAGCTTTCCCTTTCCATTTACGCTTTCGTTTCGTTGGTTGTTTAGACGCATGATCCGTTTCTCGTTTAGCGGGAGTAGATGGTTTCGATGGTCTCGTCGTCTGTCGGGATGTTGGACGAGATGATTTCCGTTTCGAAAATAATGAAACCCGGGGCAGTCGTTTCCGACTCGACTTTGCCGTCCCATTTTTCGTCCTTGGAGATTCTTTCGTTTGTTCATTTAAAAAGGGATGTTCTGATTGGCGCGTTACCCGTTCACGCTGTTGTTCAGATTGTGCATGTATAGAGGGCTCGTCCGCTTGACCATGGTCCACACGAGACGATTCGATTTCTTGTTGTTCTAATTCGCGCTTTCTACGTTCGACACGCGATAAATGTTGTTCATCTTTCATCATTATGATCCTCAACTTTATCAATTTTTCTCTATTATCCCGAACCAGCCATCATCTGACAACGTTTCTTACGAAAATCCGTCTTAAGCATGAGAGCGAATGGTTGTTTCAGATGAAAAGCGGGAAAGGAATGATAATTGGTTTCTGCCCAAATCGAGATTGCCTACGAAAAGTTTGACTGAAAGGAGGAGAGCTGATGCGCATCGGAAAGTTACGCGTATTGTTAGAGCAGTATGGCGAGGCGACGTTACGCGATTTGCTCGTCGAAATGTACCGTCATACTCCTAAAGATGTGATTGATGATCAAGATTTTGATTTTATGATCAGCCAATTCACGCGCTATAAAGAGAAAAAAAATTCTGAAGAGCGACATTCGCTCTCGCAAACCATCACCTTGGCTGAACGGTTTGTTGATTCTGCGTACGAACATTTGTACATTCGTCCGAATCAAGTCATGTCAGAACGCGACCAAAAAAATTGGTACATTCATGCTAAAAAAATCATTCGCGATTTAGCACATTACGCCGAGGAATACACAGAAGCACGTACGATGTATGAAGAAATGTTTTACCTCCTCTCTACATCAGCTGGCGAAGAACCGCTCTTCTCTACGAGTGACCCATTTCGTCTTTTAAAAATTTCACAAGTCACCATGCTCAAACAACTCATTCACTATTATCAGCTCGATGCCCCGATTGATACCGTTTGGATTGACCGCACCCTATACACCGCACTCCACGTGCCAAAAGATGTTGATTCTACACGAATCGATTTACTCTCAACGCTACCTATCGAACACAGTCATGCCAATACAAGAAAAATCCTCCACTCTCGTCTCTTAAAACTTTGCGATCGGATGTTAGAAAAGTCCCAAACAGAGGATACCCCGCTCGAAAACTATCAAGCGCTCAAGATGTTAGAACTCCGCCTTCTCGTCGCTGAAGGGAATTTGAAAGAAGCGGAACAAAAATTGTTCGCTGAATATATCCCATTCTTTTCTCATCGCTCCGAACCATTTCGGGTATATGTCGACTTTTTAGAGAGTCACGGACACACTAGTGAGACGAAGCGCTTAAAACGAATTGCTAAAGAAAAGCGAATCCGATTTTAAAAAAAGGGAGTCAATCGATGGGATCGATTGACTCCAATACATGATATGAACGAGGGGTGTTCATTTGAAAAGGAGGACAGAAAGTTGGTGCAGAACTTTCTTCCTACACATATAAGTATAAGGGAACGATTGTAACCGTTACCAAATCACTTATTGCATTTTTGTGAACGTTTTCACGTTATTCAATCGTATTCATCATGCCAAGTCCGATGACAGATAACAATACAATCAATACGAACAAATACACCATTTCATTCGGCGATTGAAATCCTTCATGAATGTCCACATCTTCTTCGACAATGATATTTTCATGAATGACGACCGGTTCTGTCTCGGCCATGGCTGCAGGCGGTGTTACTGTCAACCAAAGCACAGAAACCAGAATCAGTTGATAAATGTATTTCATCATATACTCCTACTCCGTGTTTTCATTGTGTTTAAGTATAGCACGTCTCATCCGTTCATTGCGCTGACATTTGACGAATCTCACAGATGAACGATGAAACGAAATCCATTTCATTGTATTGAACGGATATGTTCTATTTTACTCGAACCTTTTTCTGGCGTAATTGATTTTTTCTCGAGTCAGGTTTCATTATAATGCCACACACCTCGATGCAAGATAGCGCTTACAATTTATTTGTACTTATCATTTGATAAAGAAAGAAGGATTCTTCGTGAAACGAGCGCTACGTTTTGTAGAATGCAGGCAATTACCGTTACATGAGCGTATTTCCATTCAGTCGCTATATCCTTTAAGCAAGGCTCCTTTGCTTCTTTCCCTCCCCTCACATCATCACGTCTATGTTGCACTCAATCGCGATGCCCCACTCGCTTCGATCGTCGCAAACGACGAACAGCTTGAGACGGAACATGCTATTCGCCTCTCTCAAGCCACATATGGTGATCGTCACGTCTTTCGCGGACTACTTCACCGTTTGATCTATGAGCGAAGTCGAGAAACGACGTACCCGATCACGTACTATCTTCAGGAGGAAGACTATCAAAATCAAGATAAGCTTCGAATATATGAAGCAGCAGGATTTCAAGTATTCCATCAAACGAAAACGTATCATCTACCGTTCATCCCGTGTGAGAAAGCAACTCATAGCGATTGGACACTCGAATTAGTGGACTATTCAAGAAGAGTCGATTGGCTCACATTTCGAAATGAGCATTGTCATCTCCTTCCGGGTGCCATGTCAATGACAGATGAACAATTCGCACGAGAAGTTCGCCAGCAAACATTGTTCTATTCCGTGAAGTGGAATCGACAAGTGATTGGAATCATGAAAGTTCGCTTACATATGTACCATATTTCAATACAAGAGATGCATATTGATTGTGATGAGCCTTTATTGAGGGACGCCATTTCATTCCTTCAACAAAAATTTTTCTACATGTTCCGATACATCGAAGAGGCACATATTTCAGCAACAAACCTGCAACCTGATTTGACATATATACTTCGACGCCACGGTACCCAAATCTCAAATATTTGTCGTTATACGTACACGCTACAGGCACCACCGACCCCGATTTATTTATAACAATCAAAAGACGTCGAGCAAACCAACTCTTTCTCCAAGGAAAAAGTTGTTCATTCGACGTCTTTTATTCTGCAGCAGTAGTCGACTCCATCGCTAGAGGCGGCATCGCTTCAAACAGTTCTGTCCGAAGCCCCGTGTCTCTCAAATCGAGTGATTCAATCCGATCGAACTTAATTTTGCGATCGACGACATTGAACCAATACGTAATGTTTGGTTCATCTTTAAAACGAATCGCATAATTCGACCCATTTAAGTGAAAGTCAACCTCGGTAGACAGCAACTCGGTCGGACCAATCTGTTTATGGGTCGTTAATCGTTCAAGGACAACCTGTTCTTCATTGATGCGATAGTCGACAAACGTCGCAAGCGAGAGTCCAAACACAAATGATACAAGGGCGAAAGTGCCCACCAAACCCATCGTGATTTTTCCGTTCATTTCGCTGTCCCTCCCTCTCCTATTATATCGGATAAGCGTGAAACGTTGTGAAGTGACATTTTGTTCAACTTTAGGCAAACTGAAGAAGGAGGAGGAATGTACATGTATATCGATCATACTGGGATTGCCGTTCGAGACTTAGACGAGGCAATCACATTTTATACGACGGTCTTAGGAGGAAAACTCGTGGACCACTATACAAACACGGCAATCGGGGTAGAGACCGAGTTGGCCGTCATTCATATTGGAGAGGATGTCATCGAATTGTTGCGTCCGACTAGTAAGACGAGTCCGATTGCCCGGTTCATGAAAGCTCGAGGGAAGGGTGTTCATCATATCGCCTATCGTGTCGACGATTTGGACGAAGCGATGGCCGCTCACAAACAAAATGGCATCACCTTTTTAGAAGACACGCTGCGTACGACCGTGAAAGGTAGACGCTTAATCTACATGGACCCGCGTCATTCAGGCGGTGTGATTACCGAGCTTTGTGATTATCCTAGAGAAAAGCAGTAAGAGTGGTCCTCTTACTGCTTCATCATGGTTTCTTCTATGATTTGACGATTCTTCTCTTTTAACCGTTCATTATGAGAGGACACCATTGCGGTAGCATTCGCATTCGGGTCAATGTATGTTTTGGCCCGGTTCACCGCATTCGCAGCATCTTGAAACGCTCCAGCGATGAGATGTACTTTCCCTTCATGCGTGAGAATATCACCGGCAGCGTACAATCCTGGTATGGATGACTCGCTACCTGAATTCCCTTTCACATAAAACCCATCCTTCATCTCGACCTGCAATTCGCTGTTCCGAAGCAACTCCGCGTCTTGTTCATATCCGTGATTGATGACCACTTCATCGACCTCGATTACGCTCGTCTCTCCTGTTTCGACATGAGTCAAAAGAACTTGTTGAATCGATTTCCCATCGTGAGAAATCAAATCCGTCACTTTTGATCGTGGGCAACAGTCGACTCGACCCTGTTTAATTTTTTCAACTTGTGCTTCATGTCCACTAAGTTCTTCTTTTCGATACGTCAGCACGACCTGCTCTGCAATCGGCTCGAGCGCATTCGCCCAATCGACTGCACTATTGCCGCCACCCGATATCAAGACGCGCTTTCCTTTAAAGCGTTCAAGTGATTTAACCGTGTAATGGAGGTTCGACAATTCGAACCGCTCCGCCCCGCTCACTTCAACCTTATGCGGTTTGAGGATCCCGCTTCCTGTCGCAACGATGACGGTTTTGGAAATGTGATGACCGTTCGTCGTGTCGATCCCGAACAAATCGTCTGAACGCTTAGAGATCGACTCCACCTTCTCGCCAAGAAGGACCGTCGGAGAGAAGGTGAGACCTTGCTCGACGAGTTGGTCGATCAGTTTTGCCCCAGTCGTCGGTAGGAGACCACCTACATCCCAAACCATTTTCTCTGGATAGACATGTACTTTCCCGCCTAAAAAAGGTTGAAATTCGATAATTTTCGTCTTCATACCTCGTAAACCGCTGTAAAAAGCGGCATACAATCCAGCCGGTCCCCCACCGATAATCGTCACGTCGAATACTTCCTCGTTCATCGTCGCACCCTTCCTCTCTATATACGTAAAAATGATAATCATTCTCATTAGATGATAACCTGTTTTGGTCACTTTGACAATTTTTTTCGAATATCGTCCTGATGGATTTGGTTTTTCTTATGCGTAGGTCGGGTAATGAAACATGAATTAAAAGGGAGGATGTGCGTGATGAATTGGATGGATGTCCTATTAATCGTCGTATCATTTTTTTGGCTAGTTGAGACGTGGCGATTTCGTAACCGAAAAGAGGCAACAGACGGGGCTGTCGAGCGGAAGAGCTTTTACTTTGTAGCGACGACGATGATTGGCGTCTTCGTGTTGTCTATGATCTCTTCGCTTGTTTTCGAATCACAGCCTTCGACAGTTCAACGAATCATCGGACTTACTTTTTACATAGCCGGCGTGTCGTTACGTTATTGGGGGATTTTACATTTACGTCATCAATTCACACGACATGTCGTCGTCCGACCGGAAGACGAACTCGTCAGCTCGGGACCGTATCGTTACTTACGCCACCCTCTTTACACAGGGTTGTTATTGATTACGTTCGGATTCTCGCTCTACTTTATTCATTGGGGGATCGCACTGATTGGCGCGGGTCTCACCTCGCTTGCGTTACTGTACCGCATTCGAATCGAGGAAGGTATGCTCATTCGCCATTTCGGTCAGTCTTACCAATCCTGGTCGAAGACGCGCAAGCGCCTCTTCCCCTTCATCTATTAAAAAGGAATCCGGCTCATCGCTGGACTCCTTTTTCATTTAGACAGAATATTTGCTGAGTAATCGGACGACGATGACCCCCGCGATGAATGCGACGATACTGAGTATCCACATGACTCCAGAAGCTGGTACACCCGGAAACACGACGGCGAGTGAGCCGATGACCAATCCGATAATGACGGAGAACGTCATTCCCGGGAAATTCGCCAATAAGTAACGAATGACTTTACTACTTACAACGAACCCGACGGCCACTCCAGCACCGACAATCCCGATAATCAACAGATTGAAGTTTGAGATGGCGCTGATGACGGTCGGATAAACACCAATTAACAACAAGACGAATGAACCGCTAATTCCAGGAAGCAACATCGCCATGCTGCCCAACCAACCGGAGAAGAATAAGAGAAGCGCCGTCCCGAACGTCACGTCTGTCATAATCGACGAATCAACCGGATTCAGAAATGCCATACTCGCGACAAGGATGGTTGCGACAACCATGGCAATGACATGGACCGGACGAATCGATGCGCGTGATTTAAATTCCACGAATAGAAGTGGAATAATCCCTAAAATCAATCCGATAAAGAAAAATTGTGTCGGTGCATAATACTCCAGCAATAAGTATTCAATAACTCGACTCAGTGCGATAATGGCTGTCCCCATTCCAATTGCCAATGGAATCAAGAACCCGATATATTTTTTCCAATATCGGCTAAATACGCCGCTAATCGCTTCGATGAGTTGATCGTAGATGCCTAAAATGACTGCAATGGTACCACCGCTTACACCAGGGATTAAATCACTCGTCCCCATGGCCATCCCTCGCCAAATGTTCTTCCACTCCATAATGTATCTCCTTTACGTATATCTTTCCTCAAGCACTTAGTATAGTCGAGAAAAGAAGTTTGCGCATCCGCTTTTAGACTGAGAAAGGAGTCGAATTGATTTCTTTGATCATATAGTCAAATCTCGCCCCAGAAATGTTGATTTCGTTTTCCTTATGGAAGCCGAGACGTGTGTATAAGCGATGTGCCGCAGGATTTTCTTGATCCACGTTCAATGTAACGGCGGGCACACCGCGTTCTTTCGCAACGAGACAAACGTGTTCGATTAACTTCGTCCCGATTCCACGACCTCCATACGCCTCTGCGACAGCCAGTGAATCAATGTATTGGACATAACCTTCCGTTTCAACGTCCACCTCTTCTCCACTTCCATGCGCCGTCAACCATTCTCGAATCGGTCGATCCAATTCTTCTGCCTTATCCCCACGATACGAGATGATCATTCCGGCAACTTCTCCTTCAAAATCCGCCACCCAGATGTTTTCGTGACTTAAGCGGTTATTTGGTTTCTCTACCCACATCGCTAGTCGCTCCAATACCTCAGGTGTATCCGTTGATGCCGTCAATGTGTACGCAATCTCATGGATCGCTTGATACATGAGTGGTGCAATTTGTTTACTATCTTGTTTGGTTGCTTGTCGAATATTCATGATTGATCCCTCCATCATCCAGTCTAGCATAGCCCGGCACATCGGTTGTTTGTCCACACTCGTTTTGTGGCATCATATAGAGTGAAAGGGGCGAATCGAAATGAAAGCTATTCTTACAGGAATGAACGGTACAGTGGCACCCGTTGTTGCCGAAACGTTGCAGCGCCACGGAATTGAAGGGATTGCGTGGAATCGCGAGCAAGTGTCCACGACAAACGAAGAGGAAATGCGAGAATTCATCGAGCGCATCCGACCGGACTACTTTTTACATATCGGTATGGGCGCGGTGGAGTGGGCCGAGACGCTCGCTCGTTTATGTGGTGAGGCGAAAATCCCTTTCCCGTTCACGAGCACGGTTTCAATTTTTTCAGATGAAGTGACCGGACCGATTTCCCCAGATACGCTACCAGATGCCGAGGATGACTATGGAAAGTATAAGCGTGAGTGCGAACGTGCGATTATGAACGCCAATCCTGGTGCTCAAATCGTTCGTCTCGGATGGCAAATCGGGGATGAGGCCGGATCGAATAATATGATGGACTATTTTACGAACGAGATGAAGCAACGAGGGGTCATCCAAGCGAGTGAGCATTGGTATCCATCATGTTCATTTTTAGTAGACACGGCAGACGCGCTATTTGAAATTTTGACTAAACGTGGACCGGGCATCTATCAGTTAAACGGAAATGCGAACTATTCCCTATACGACATCGCCGTCGGACTAAAAGAGCTTCATGACACCGACTGGCAGATTGAATGTACCGATGAACCGAAACGGGATAATCGAATGATCGATTCATCGGTCTCGATTCGTCCCATCTCCAAACACCTAAATTTGCAAACGAAGTAAATTCAAAGTCGCCTACTCCCATCGAGTAGGCGACTTTTTTATTGATTTCGAGTTAGATGAGTCAATCGCAATTTACTTTTCGGCAGACTCGGCATGTCTACAAAACTATAGCTTAAGTCTTGAGGCGGGACCGTGTAGGCGTATTCCTTAGTAAACAACTCAATGACTTGTGCAAGAATTGCAATGGTCACATGTTCGCCGGCACATCGATGTCCAAAATCTACATCTCCCCCACCTTGCGGAATAAAGTTAAACGGACTCTCGTTCCAATCTTTAAAACGAGAGGGATCGAATCGATCCGGCTCCGTCCAAATAGAGGAGTCATGATTCGTACCGTACAAATCAAGAAGCGTCAGCGTCCCTTCCGAAAATGCATAGCCGTCCCATTCAAAATCGGTTTTGACACGAGCTGCCGCTACAGGGAAAAATGGATAAAACCGTCTCACTTCCTGGACAAATTCTGTTTTCGAGACCTCTCCCCGCTCTACCTGCTCTTTTACATCCGGGAACTGATGTAAAGCTAAGACAGTGAAGAGGACATACACCGAGATTGCGACAGTCGGGCGTAAAATATTCAATACTTCGACCGCCACGACGTCTTCAGGTAATAACTCTCCGGATTCATCCCGGTGCCACGAAAATTCGTACAGCGCCGTATGTTCGTTCGGCAATAATCGATTCGACCGCACTTCTTTTACCATCTGACGAATCCAGGCTTCAGCGGAACTTCGTGCCTTCCGACCTTGTAAATACGTCGGACCAAGAGACGTACCCGATTCAAATAATAACCTCATCTCTTCAGTGCGCTTCCCCACTTCTTCTTTCGCAAGTGGAACTCCCGACCATTCACACACGGCCTTCATCAACACTTCTTGTGCAATATCGTATAAGACGATTTCCTCTCCCATTCGTTCAATCTGGTTCCACTCACGATATGTCAATCGGAGCAATCGATCTATATTTTCTTTTGTCATCAATGACATGAACATATGTTTTCGATGCGTATGTGCCGCACCATCTAGTGTTTGGACCCCATCTTCTCCAAACAAGGTTTTCAATAGACGTTTCGGAGCAGCATCCTGACGCCTGAATTTGTCTGCATCATAGAACACTTCTGCCGCCTCTTCGCCTCCAAGGCAAATCACGCGCTCCCCGAGCAGGCGCGACTCAAAGATATTCGACTGAAAACTTTTGCGTCGATTCGCGACAAACAAATATCCTTCCCGTAAAAAATCGACACTATGGTCGAGACCTTCTTGTTTCGGTATGACTTTCCCCATCCAACTCACCCTTTCTCTTTTTTCGAACTATAGAGGATGTTCCCCCGTTTTTAGAGAACAAACCTAATATTGAAAGGAGCGAGCGACATGTTGCCTTTCTTACTGACATTGCGTCGAATTGTACGCGGAGTCTGGTGTGGTCTCCGTGACCCTGAGTTCCAAGTCTTATTCAGTCTTGCCTTCCTTACCGTCCTCTCCTGTACACTTTTTTTACACCCGGTTCGAGGAGATGCGTTGGTTGGACGCACTTTACTTCAGTGTCATCACCCTAACTACCATTGGATATGGTGATTTTGCCCCACAGACCGACATCGGAAAATATTCACCATCGGATATGTATTGACCGGGGTGGGCATCATGGTTGGCTTTATCACAAAAGTGTTTGATCATTTACAAAAAGCACGACTCGATGAATTAGAAGCAAAACAAAAGACGCCACCCTCTGATTCATAAGGATGGCGTCCTTTCGTTTAGGAAACTTTTCGATTTTCAATTTCAAGCTGTTGGTTGAAACGCTTCGTCTCGGCAATGACAACACCCGACAAGAACAAGAGACCAATCAAGTTCGGGATGGCCATTAAGCCGTTGAAGACATCCGATAACGCCCATACCAAGTTCAAGTTTGTCGTCATGGCACCGAGTCCCGCGACGAGTACAAAAGCAATCCGATAGGGAAGAATCGACTTTTGTCCGAACAAGTAATGGATGGAGCGTTCGCCGTAATACGACCAACCGAGCACGGTCGAATAGGCGAACAAAACGAGCCCGATTGTGACAATATAACCGCCGGCTGGTCCGAGGAACAGTTCAAATGTAGCTGAAGTCAATTCGACCCCTTCAAGTCCTGTCTCGATTTGACCACCCATGACGAGTGTCAATCCTGTCACCGAACAGACGACAAGCGTGTCCAAGAAGACTTGAGTCATCGAGACGAGCGCCTGACGACCCGGCATATCTGTTTTCGCTGCCGCTGCTGCGATCGGAGCAGAGCCAAGACCTGCTTCGTTCGAGAAGACACCACGTGCCACCCCGTATCGAATGGCAGCTCCGATGGCCCCTCCACCGATTGCTTCTGCACTGAACGTACTGCTAAAGATGAGTGCGAACGCATCCGGAATCAGTGAGTAATTCATCACCATGATGATGAGACCGCTACCTAAGTAGAAGGCAATCATGACGGGGACGAAGTAACTGACCACTTTCCCGATGGAACGCACGCCTCCGAGAATGACCGCTCCTGTAAAAATCATAATGAGAATCCCTGATATGTAAAGTGGTACGTCAAACGTTGTTTTGAGCGCAAGCGCGACCGAGTTCGTTTGGACCCCGTTTCCAATACCGAACGCCGCAATCGATGCGAATGCAGCAAATGCTACTGCTAACCATCGTTGATTCAACCCTCGTTCTAGATAGTACATCGGTCCACCAGCCATTTGACCGCGCTCATCAGTGACCCGATACTTCACGGCAAGAACTGCCTCTGCGTATTTCGTTGCCATCCCAAAGAAACCGGACACCCACATCCATACGATGGCTCCCGGTCCTCCTAATACGACCGCTGTCGACACCCCGACGATATTCCCCGTACCGACAGTCGCCGCCAGAGCGGTCATGAGCGCCTGGAAGTGACTGATGTCCCCTTTAGAGGATTGATCCTGATTTTTCGAAAACGCCAATTTCAACGCATACGGTAATTTGGTGATTTGAATTCCACCTAGACGCACCGTCAAGTAAATGCCTGTCCCCACAAGCAAAATCAAGAGCGGTGGTCCCCATACAAAGTTGGACACCGTACTCACCCATTCACTAAATGATTGCCCCATACAAAGTATCCCCTTCCCCCGAAAAATAGTGTACACCTCTATTTTTTCAGAATACTTAGAACAATGCAAAAGTATTGTACTAAAACAACTGATTCATTGTTTGTTCTGTACAAAAACAGCGAGACGAACTCAATCGTCTCGCTGTGACTCAGGTTTCTCTCGTTGTAAAGGCGCTTTCCAATCAAATGTATCCGGAACATAATCGAGCCCGCCTGGATGAAACGGCTGACAGCGAATGAGTCGGCGAGCGGTTAAATAACTGCCTTTGACAGCCCCATGTTTTTCGATTGCTTCGATTCCGTAGTGCGAACAGCTCGGATAAAATCGGCACGTTGGCGGCTTTAATGGTGAAATAAAACGCTGATAACCTTGAATCCCTTTTACTAGTACACGTTTCACACGATTTCGCCTCACTCTTTTGAATTAGTGCCATCATAGCGCGATTTGAAACGTTTGTCATGTTCGTCGATTCCTATGTCAAATCGTTTTCCATCTCTTTACAAATGAGCAGGATGGGCGATATTCGAGTGTATGTTTGTTATGATAGTCAACATAACTATTGACCGAATCGAAAAGAAGAGGTGACGAATGATGAATCAACTACTAATGGTCGGTGCAGGATCGATGAGCGAGGCACTCGTTCGCGGGTGGATCGACTCGGGCATCGAACCGACACACATCACAATGACAAACCGAAGTGACCGGGAGCGTTTACTCTTCCTACAAGATGAACTCGGCGTTCAAATCGTCGAGGACGAAAACGTGAACGACTATGACATCGTCGTATTAGCGATGCAACCAGATGGCGTCATGCCATATGTAGAATCGAAAGAATGGAAGACACCGTTACTCGTCTCGGTCGCGGCACATATCGAACCGAGCCAGTTAGAAGAGGCTTCAGGGTTACCAGCCGTATGCGCCATGCCGAACACGCCTGTCGCCTATCGGAGCGGGATGACGGGTCTATGGTTCGGTCCAGAAACTGATGAGGCTGATCGCGCAAAAGCGACTTCTCTCTTTGAACGGGTCGGACGAACGGCCGTCACCGATGCGAAGACGATGTCGGCCTTTATGGCTGCTGCCGGGTGCAGCCCGGCCTTCTTCTATGAAATCGTGGGTGCGATGACGCCCGTCCTAACGGATGTCGGTTACGATGAACAGACAGCGCGTCAAATTGTCGCTCAAGCGATGAAAGGCTCCGCTGAGTTGTTGTCTCATGAAACACGGAAGACGAATGAACTGATTGCCGACGTGGCCGCTCCAGGCGGACCGACAGACCGAGGCGTCGGCGTGCTTCAGGAACGGAACCTTGCTGACGTGATGGCTTCAGCCTTGCGTGAAAGTGCCAAAGAAGATCATGAAACGATCGAGAAACCATAAAAAATGGATGGAAGCGACTCGCTTCCATCCATTTTTTCAATTGATTGTATGTATGATGGACACAATCAAACCCACCACTAAAATCCCCGGTAATAAATTGGCCACGCGAATTTTAGTGATTCCAACCAAGTTCAAGCCAATCGCCACAATCATGACTCCACCGGTCGCGGTCATCTCTAAAATAAAGCTGTCCATGAGCGACTCCGGAATGAACTTCATGATTTGAATGGCGAGTAACGCGATTCCGCCCTGATACAGTAACACTGGAACTGCTGAAAACATGACCCCAATCCCAAGTGTCGAACTTAACACGAGGGCCGTAAAACCATCAATCAACCCTTTCGTGTATAACACGTCATGATCACCACGTAACCCGCTATCGAGCGCCCCGATAATGGCCATCGCCCCGATCACGAAAATGAGCGTGGCCGTTACGAATCCTTCCGCTACACTCGATTGACTCCCAAGGCGCCGTTCGAGCCGATAACCGACTTCATTCAATAATTCATCTAACTTCCACCATTCCCCGAGCGCAGACCCGACGACTAGACTTCCGATGACGATTAAGAAGTTCTCACTTTTCATCCCCATTTGAATCCCAAGCAAGATGACCGCAAGCCCGATTGCCGCCGTCACCGTCTCTTTCATACGCTCCGGAATGCGGTGAAATAAGAGACCTAGCAATGCCCCGATGACAATTAGTCCGGCATTGACGAGGGTTCCCGTTAGAACCATGTCGCATTCCCCGTTTCATTATGTATTGAAAGGAATATACCAATTGCTTTCGTGCCATGTCAATATACAAAAAAAAGAGCCACTTCTCGCAAGAAGTGGCTTCGCGGAAACCCATGTTCCGGTGGGTTTCTCGAGGGTTTGGCACCCAAGTGATTCTGACTGGGCTCGAACCAGCGACCTCTACCCTGTCAAGGTAGCGCTCTCCCAGCTGAGCTACAGAATCAGGTCGTGTCCTCTCTTAAGGACACTATTAATATATCAAGAAACTATTGAGTTGGCAACAACTTTTTTTATTTATTTAGAGACTTTTTTATCGTGTCATTTGTTGACGGTCGATATGTCGACATAACCGCTCCAAGTCACCCGCATAAACGGAGACGAGCATATCCTTATAGAATGTATCTCGATCCCAGTGAAGACCATTCGCCTTAGCGACACGTTGAGATGGAACGTTGTCCGGATGAATCAGAGAAATAATCTCCTTCTCGCCTTCCGTAAAAGCATGCTGCATCAGACGCGCGGCGGCTTCTCGACCATATCCCATATGCCAATGCTTCGGTGACAACCAATACCCGA
Organism: Exiguobacterium sp. s75; assembly: GCF_018617145.1. Taxonomy (GTDB): domain Bacteria; phylum Bacillota; class Bacilli; order Exiguobacteriales; family Exiguobacteriaceae; genus Exiguobacterium; species Exiguobacterium profundum. The sequence goes on along the minus strand of NZ_JACSJQ010000004.1, from coordinate 79,407 downwards.
CTTCCAACTCGATTTTACCGTCCAATTCATGCAATAACGTACCTGCGTGACCAATCGGTTCATCACTGTCAAATGTCATGAGCTTCAGGAGACCGGTCTGGCGTCCTGTCTCATAACGAGCCAATTGACGTTCAAACCACTCAATCGTCTGTTCGTCAGTGTACGGTCTCCCATCCGGACTGATGAAGCGCATCACCCGAGGATCTTGGAGAAGCGATTTGACAAAATAGAAATCAGAAAGCGTATACGGTTCAAACCGCAAACGTTCAGATTGCAACTCGACAAGATGCATCGTTTTCCGCCCCTTTCTTTCATCTCATAATCTGAATTATTAAATTCCCGTTTTCAGCACATTTCAACCCTTTAGGCCACAACTTTTAATCCGACCACACTCCCAATAATCAACGTCAAATAAAAGATGCGCCAACGACTTTTCGATTCGTTCAAATAGAGCATCCCTAAAATGACGCCGCCGGCCGCACCGATACCTACCCAGATGGAATAGGCAAGACTAAGAGGAATGACCTCAAGTGATTTCGATAACCAATAAAAGCTGAGCGCAAACGATAAAATTGATGCAATCGACCATTTTAAAATCTGGTATCCTTTCGATTTCCCCATAAAGAAAACGGCTGTCATTTCAGCAATTCCTGCTCCAATCAGATAAACCCAACTCATGCCTCTTCCCCTCCTGTCACTTGCTTCAATCCGATGATGCCGATAATCAACGTCGTCACAAGGATTAGTTTCCATCTACTAAGCCCCTCGTCAAATAAGAAGGCACCAACTATGACTGTGCCGACCGCTCCGATTCCTGTGAATACGGCGTACCCCGTACCGGCAGGGAGCGTCCGAAACGCTTTCGCCAATAATCCGAAACTAAGAATCAATAACACGATTGTCCACAATGTCGGACCTAAAACCGTGAAGCCTTCAGACAGCTTCATCGTCGTCGCCCAGACGATTTCGAGTAGTCCTGCAAACAGGAGGGAAATCCATGCACCCTTCTCTTTACTCATCCCAACCCACCCCTTTCTTGAAAATTCGAAACGCAGCTTGTTGTCGCATCTCCCGATCCTCTTCAAATGTGAATAACGACAGTAAGGCGCCATCTAAAAAGCAATAGTACGCAGCATATAGTTCATCGAGCGATTGTACCGGTAAATCGCCACGCTCCATCGCCAGTCGAAATTGTTCTTTCTCAAATCGTTTCAGCTTGGTTTCGACCGTCCCGATGACTTCCTCGATATACTCTCGAAACTCCGGGGGAGGGACAAGTAACATTCGTTTCGTCAACATCCATGTCTCATGATCACTAAAGAAGGACGTGAGCGTGTTGACGATTGACTCGATTCGTTCTAAAGGTGGTCGTCCTACCGTATCGTCACAAGTTGTCTGCCATACTTCTTCGTAACGATTCGCCATATCTGACACGACTTGTTTGAACAATTGTTCTTTCCCATCGATATGGGCATATAAAGAAGCCTTGCGAATCCCTACATCTTCCGCCACTGCCGCTAGTGACAACCCTTCGTAACCTTCCCGTGCGAAGCGTGTGCGAGCAGACTGCATGATTTTTTCTTTTGTATTCATGTCATTCACTCTCCTTGTCTTACACTCTAACTAACGAACGGTAGGTAGTAAAGTCAAGCAATTGTATTTTGGTTCATGATTCTCCACAATACAAGTAGAAAGAGGTGACGAAAGATGATTGAACAATTGAACGTGTCGATTCCGACGGAGAAGGTACGTGGTCAAAAGCGGATTGTCCGCGTATTTCGACCAGATTGGGTCGACGTCAACACTCCGCTTCCCGTCCTGTACATGCATGATGGACAAAATGTGTTTTCTGGAAACACTGCTACATATGGAGAAGGCTGGGAAATCGATCGTTGCATCGATCTGCTACGACTCCCGCTCATGGTCGTCGCCATCGCGAGCGCCCCGAACTGGCTGGACCGTTACGATGAGTATTCATATGAGGAAGATGAGATGCTGTATCGACGGATCGGACCCGAATTGGCAAGAACTCGTCCAACACTCGGTGGCCAAGGTCGTATGTATACAGATTGGCTCATGAACGAATTAAAACCACGAATTGACAGCGAGTACGCTACTGACCCAGAAGATGTCGGGGTCATGGGGAGCTCGATGGGAGGTGTCATCTCTCTATACATGATGGCGACCTATCCTTCTATTCGACGAGTTGGTTCCCTCTCCACTGCGGCATGGGCCAATCTTGATCCATTGATCCGAGAAATGAAACATGCTGAGTTCGCCGGTAAACTATATATGGACATTGGCACAAATGAAGAGAGCGGACCTATCACTCCAAGCGACTACCTGTTCACGAATGCGAAACTGATTGACGTCATCGTGCAAAAAGGAATCGCTTTCCGATATGAAGTCGAACCAAATGCGATTCACAACGAATCGGCCTGGCGTCGCCGCTTGCCTCACGCACTGCGCTATCTATACGATTGCACGTAAAAGAGCGAATTCCGTAACTTTCGGAATTCGCTCTTTTGTTTAGATGACCCAGTTCCCGTCACGCATGATTGCTTCACGCGTCCCGTCTTCCCGTTCACCATCGATATTCATTTCGGCTGACCCGATCATGAAGTCAACGTGTGTCATCGAATCGTTCGCCCCGTTCGCTGCGAGCTCTTCTTGTGACATCGAAGGACCCCCTTCGAGACATGTCGAGTACGCACGTCCGAGCGCCAAGTGACACGATGCATTCTCATCAAACAACGTGTTATAGAAGAGAAGACCAGAATTCGAGATTGGAGAATCATCCGGAACGAGCGCTACTTCACCGATACGACGCGCACCCTCATCCATATTCAACAATTCATCAAGAGCCGCTTGCCCTTTTTTCGCCTCCGCTTTGACGACTTTCCCACCTTCAAACCAAAGGGTGAACTCATCAATCAAGTTCCCGCTGTAGCTGAGTGGTTTTGTACTCGATACGTGACCTTCCACAGAATCTTTATCTGCGAGCGTGAAGACCTCTTCCGTAGGCATGTTTGCGATAAAGTCGATGCCATCGACGTTCGGGCCGCCACCGCCAAGGAAGACGTGTTTTTTCGGAAGTCCGATCGTCAGTTCCGTCCCTGGCGCTTTGTAATGAAGCTTCGCATATTTCTTCTCTGTCAACAGCTTCGCACGGCTACGGAGTGATTGATCGTGTTTATCCCATGCCGCGACGACATCTTCTTGATCCATCCGTGTCGCTGCGAAGATGGCTTGCCATAATGCCGCAACCGCATCATCGCGTCCCGGGAATACTTTTTGTGCCCACGCCTCTGACGCACCTGCGACGATTGACCAGCTCACGTTGTCGCTCATCACATACTGACGCCACTTCGCGAGCGCTTGTCCTGCTGCACGGTTCGCATCCGAGATACGTGACGATTCCACACCATTCAACGCATCCGGGTCATCACTGACGATTGACAAGAATGCCGTCTTCTCTTCAGCCAATTGCTCAAAACGGGCCTTCAACCAATCTGGAAACTCTTTGAATGAATCCGCTGGTGCATTGAAATAACGGATTTTCCCTGTTTCTTCGTCGCTCCAGTTGACGAATACTTGCTTCGCTCCGGCTGCATAAGCAGCCTTCACCACGTGACGGACGAGTGGTGCCTGACTGATGTCAGCACGTACTTCTAATTGTTGACCAGGTTGAATGTTCACACCTTTTTTCACCGCTAATTCTGCATAGCGTGCGAAATCTGCCTCTGTCGGCATCGAAATCTTAGACATATGTATCGTTCCTCCTTTTCAGTTATCTTTATTTTCTTAAATTTCAGGAAAAGTTGCAACCAATGCGCAAAAACGGGCATATTAGTAGATGAAGAAAGAAGGAGGAATCCAAATGGCAGATTGGAAAACAACATACACACATTTTTTAAAACAAGCGAAAGAAGACATCCGCGACCGAGAACAATTGGGCGACTTGCTCGTTCAAGGTGAACGCGCACTCGCAAAAGTCACAGTCGATGTGGCATCCAATGAAATCAGTAACATCGAGCGTGAAGAAGAACTGACACTTTACTTCCAGATGAAACAAATGCTGAATATGTTACGCGCGCTTTACAATGAACAATTTGAGATGCAAGCAGATAAACAAGAGGAGCTCGTTGCGGCCATCCTGTACTTCGTCTCCCCATTCGATGCGATTCCAGACGATGTCCCGCTCGGACTTTTTGATGATGCTCAAGTCATCGATTACGTACATGAGCAATTAGCGAGTGATATCGATCGATTCCATAATGACATGTGAGACTTGAAATGAGGTAAAAGTAGCAGTACGCTTGCAGAAGACTTACAAAAAGGAGGCGTCAGGCCTAGCCATTATCTATGTATGCAAAATCTCGAAAACGGGTTGCCCTTGAAACGGTACTGTTCATCATTGCCGGGACAATCCTTCAGTCTGTCTTTGTCAGCTTACTGCTCAAACCAAACGAAATCGGTTCTGGGGGAATCGTCGGAATCACGTTGATTACGAATGAACTGTTTGGAACTCCCATCGGTTTGACACAGCTCGTGCTTAATATCCCACTCTTTTTATTGGGACTAAAATATTTGGGACGTCGATTTATCTTGATGACAGGAATTGTCGTCGTACTTTCCTCTATCCTCATCGATAGTTTGCCAGTCTTGATTCCCCCGACCCCACTCGATGATCCGCTCGTCGCTTCGGTGTTCAGCGGAATCGTTTCAGGGCTTGGACTCGCACTTCTCCTCTTTGCAGGAGCTTCCACCGGTGGACTCGACATTCTAGGGAAAGTCATCTATATGAATAATCGAAACTTGTCGTTGCCTAAAATCTTTCTGACACAAGACATCATCGTCTATGTGTTGGTTTTCATCGTCTTTGACATCAAAGCTGTCATGTACGCGCTTGTGTTAAGCTTCGTCAGATCCCGAACGCTGCTTACGATTCATAAATTCTTCGCTGCCCAAAAGCAATGCTTCATCATTTGTCAAAAAGCAGACGAAATCAACTTGGTCATCAAGCAGAATTTGAAACGGGGCGTCACCATCATGGATGCGACAGGCGGATATTCGAACGATTCGAAAAAAATGCTGTACGTCGTCGTCCAGAACAATGAAATCCCACGCCTTCGTCAAATCGTGTCTGAAATCGATTCTGAGGCGTTTGTCACTGTGTCTGAAATCGATTCAGTCGTCGGAAACTTTAAAGAACACTCCTATACACTGTAAATCTAAAATTTTCGACAACAATATAGATTGTTGTCGATTTTTTTGTGTAATCTTTGTTCACCTGTTCCGATAATAAATAAGAGCCCCATACATATACAGAAGGAGGTGCATGAGTTGTCTGCTTACTCGTTGCGCCAATACGTTCCGGCGATTCTCATCGGAACTTTTTCTACCGGACTTTTATTTTTATTTTTAACCCCGCACGACTTACGACAGATCACGTTGTTCATCTATTATCTCGTCATATCCGGGGCCGCGATTGGTTTTAGCGGAGTAGCAATCTTTAAACATAGAGGGATGCGGCGTTTTATCCATATTTTGATTAGTGCAGGAAATGTATGTTTCACGCTGTACTTATTGATGCACTATCATTCAATCAACGACAATACGCAGTCCTTGTTGTTCCTTCAAAATTTCTTTTATTTAATCATGGCTTTAATCGTCATCACGCAATCGATTGAGTTTCGTACTTTGAAACTGCGCACATTCGATTTAATCGCCCTGTTTAGTTTCCTTTTGATTGGCGGACTTCATATTTGGTTCTTTTCAACGCAAGCCGTCTCGCTCGTGTCACAGTTGAGCGGATTTGAAGAGCAGATGTTACTCATCAGCCTCTATATGATGCTCGCATTCCTGTACTTAAATCGAGTCGTCTCAGCTGGTCAACAGTTCCGCATTTTATTGCTCATCGGAATTCTTGGATTCACGATTGCATCGATTGCTAACACGCTGTTTGTCTTTTCGGGAATCACACATGAAGTGATTCACCTTTTACAAATCAGTAGTATCTTGACCATCTCGATCAGCTACTGGGTCGATGATGTATCGGAAGATGTACTTGCCTACGATTCCATTGTCGATTATGTGCTGTATAGTGTGGTCGTCATGATGTTTTTACTCGCTTCCGATCGTCTTCTCGGAACATCCGTGATGGACTCGATGATTGCAAATGCCGTCCTCTTGTTGCTCATTCGTCAGTTTGTCGTCTCCAAACAGAACGCACTCATCAGTCATCGCTTGCATTCCGTCAACACAGATTTGGAAGTTGCCGTGTCGACGAAGGCACATGAATTAGAAATTCGTGAACAGCAATACCGTTCGCTTTTTGCCTACCATTCAGAACCGATTTTCTTATTCGACTTGCATGGCGAAGTGTTATCTGTCAACGAGGCCGGCAGCTCTATCTTAGGACTGACAACCGAAACACTACTCGGCTCGAACATCTTAGACATCATTGAATCGAAAGACCGTGCACCTTATACCATCATTCTTCAAGAGTTGACGAACGGTCGTCCCCGAACAATCGATGTGCGTGTGATGACCGACGAAGGGGAAACACGCGTCTGGCAATTGGTCAACGTCCCAATGATCATCGAGGGAGAAGTCGAGGGCATCTACGCTATCGCTAAAGACATCACCCAGATGATCGAGCAACAAGAACAAATTCTGTATCAAGCTAAATTCGATAGTTTGACCGGTCTTCATAACCGCTACGCACTTCAAGAGCAAATCGAACGCTTGATCGAGGAAGGGCGTACGTTCACATTGATGTTTTCCGATTTGGATGGATTTAAAGAAATCAATGATCAATTCGGTCATCATATGGGTGACCAGTTATTACAACATATCGGAAAACGGCTGCGGACTGCACTCTTGCCGAACGAATATGCCGGGCGACTCGGGGGCGATGAGTTTATCGTCGTCGCGGAACATGGAGACGATGAGATGTTGACGGAACGATTGCGGCGACTTGTCTATCGTCCCCCGTATTATATGGCCGGGACACTCGTCGAAGTACATGCCTCGATCGGGATTGTCCGCTTCCCGGAGCACGGGAAAAAATTAAAGCACTTGCTTTCGAATGCCGATTTGGCGATGTATCGCGCGAAAGACAAAGGTCGTGACGAAACCGTCATGTTCGAACCAGAGTTACGGGAGGACAAGGAAGAGCGGAAAGTGTTGATGGAAGGGCTTGAAACCGCACTTGAAAAAGGCGAGATTTCCCTTTTCCTTCAGCCTCAAGTCGATGCCTCGACGAAGGCAATCATCGGAGCAGAGGCGCTCATGCGCTGGCAACATAACGGTGCGTTCATTCCGCCAAGCCAGTTCATTCCGATCGCTGAAGAAACGGGACACATTCAGGATTTAGGTCGTTGGATGATTCATGAAACATTCCAATTAATCCACGTGTTTGAACAAGGGGACATCCACTTACCAAAACTATCCGTTAACCTGTCCGTCCGTCAGTTGTTCGATGAACATTTGATTGATTATTTAAAAACACTATTCGAACGGTTCCCGATTGAGCCGTCACGCCTTAATTTTGAATTGACGGAAACCGTTGCCGCACATCACTCAGATCGTGTATTAAATCGCATTTTAGAATTAAAAGCACTCGGCATCAAGCTGTCCATCGATGATTTCGGAACAGGGTACAGTTCACTCGCATACCTTGTCCGCTATCCAATCGATGAACTGAAGATCCCTCGTGAGTTCACGATGCAGCTTGAAGAGAATCGCGAATATCAAATGGTCACGACGACCATTGTCGCCATGGCACGCCAACTCGGTATGGCGCTCGTTGCCGAAGGTGTCGAAACCGAGTACCAGGAGACGTTCCTTCGTAAAATCGGATGCGATTCCATGCAAGGATATCGCTATGCGAAACCGATGCCGCTCGATGAATTTGTCATTTACTACATGAAACACACAACGCCTTGAACCGGTTATTCGGTCCAAGGCGTTTTTTCATCTCATCTCGTACACTTTGACTTCTCCCGGTTTCAAATCGACGACGAGATTCCAATTGTCATCAAACGAATGCTCCGGATACGGCCATGAGTCAGGTGAATAGACCATCTCCGCAAAACGACTCGCATTCCAATTTCGACGTCTTACCCCATCAAGCGTGACGACTCCTCGTAACGTATCAATCATGTTCGTATTCGCTACGACGAGCAATGTATCATTCGTTTCTGGCCGTAACCAAGCGAATCCAATGAATGTGGCGAACGGTTCATTTAAAACGAGCGGTTCAAAGTGATTCGGATCAACGAGCACATCCAACCATCGACGTCGAATTTCAGCCACTTGATGCATCACTTCAATCATTTCATCCCGTTCTGGATGGTCCCAATGAAACTGATATGCATCAAAAAACGCAAGCTTGCCGAAATAAGGGTCCGTCGGGAAGAGTTGATACGCCTCTTCCGGTCGACAATCGAGTCCAGTGTTCATCGGTTGTGTCTCATACAATTCAAGCCCCGAGTTCGTCATCGGGACCCCGTTTGGCATAAATCCGTTTAACACCGTCAACAAGCGACTTGCCTTTCGTCCACCTTCCCGTGTCGCGAGACGACGTGTATCGGCCGTTTCACCTGCCGCAAATACTGGTAGAGGTAAAAAGCGTGAATCATATAAGAATTGATGAGTTTCATGCGTGTTGAATCGCGGTTCTTTATAGAAGCCATATCCGATAATCATGTTATAGCCAGCATCCTTCGCCGCCCAGGCTCCAGACTCGATGAGTTCTTCAGCGATAAAGCTGAAATTCGAATCGATGGCACGCGGTTGTTCCAAAATTCGTTGTGCTAAATCAACCGGAAGGGCATGACCCATATCAATACGCGCCCCATCTATACCGTATGCCCGTTGATAGTGAGGAATGATGTCAGCGAGCATCTCCCAAAGGGGTTCATTGATCTCATTTCCTCGGAATTGATTGGATTTGATCGAGTCAAACAGAATATAAGGCGCAATGTTCGCATCGTTCACATAAGGTGCCGCTGCAAGCGGATGGTCTAAGAAAAGTCGGAAATAGGTTACGTCTGACCATGGTGGTTGCGGGTCATTGATACAATCCGAGAAAGCAGGTGCAGTTGTCAATCCGAACTCTCGTTCAATCATCGCCAATACGTTTTCTTCTGGATGCTCGAGCAACGTGTTACGTACACGACCCCACTTCTCCGCATCAATCAAGTTCGGTGCCATGGAAAACCGTCGCAAGTGTTGCCATACGTCTTCTGAGTTATACACCATCGGCAAGAAAGCAAATTCCGGTTTGACGTTCTCCCCAATGCCCGGAACATATGGCGGATGATAGTAATCGACTTCCGTCAAGGGAATCCAGTAAAACCATTCCGGGTTTTCTAAGATGAGACGGTTATCTCGGGCACACGTCCGCGGGATGACATCGATGACGACACGAATCCCTACCATGTGACAGGCCTCCACGAATGCGGCAAATTCTTCTTCGACCGTCATCTCGTCACCAGTTAACGTTTCCTTCAACTCTTCATCGATTGCGAAAAAGTCTTGCACGGCATAAGGAGAACCGAATTCACCCTTCTTGTTTTTATGGCTGTGTTGCGAAATCGGTAAGAGGAATAATGTATCGATCCCCATATAGAGAAGATGTGGAATCAATGCAAGCGCTTTCACAAAAGTGCCTGTGTCTTTCATTCCCACTGAATTCTCCATTTCAACGTAACCCGACCCATCGTGGTCCCATGAGGTCGATGTACGAACTTGCATGGAGTAAACCGATGCCCGTTTGATCCAATCCCCTCCGGTTTGTAAATGTCCGTCTGCAAGCGCAATGGAAGTACGATAGTCGCGACTTTCATGTGCATACGGGAAAATCGTTTTTTCAATCGTTTCCAACAAAAAATCATACGGATTGACACGTTCCACCCCATCTCGAACCGGCTCGGAATGGAAACGCATGCGATTCCAAAGACTCGGAATCTCATAGGTAAGATTGGTTCGCTTGTTTCGTAAAACCTGGCACAGCTTGTGTAACGTCGAGTTCTCTGCCATACTGACTCTCCTTATGCATCTAATTGTCTTCTCTCATCAAGAGACACTACTCTTAATGATTATACATTTCCCCGTTTTTTCCTTTTTCAAAAAAATATTTTCTGTCGTTTTAAAAAAAATCATGTACGATGTAGAAGAAAGGAGGGTCACGATGTCACAACGAAAGTGGATTTTATTATGGATCAGTTTATCAATCTTATCTATTTCGATTATTTTTATTTTTATTTTTCAATTGAAAGAAACAAATGAGCGTCTCGAAACCATTCAAGGCGAACAACTCGACTCCTATGAATCGATTGAAGACGTGATGTATTATAACGTCGAACGGGCAAATGCCATCCGTGGATTACTCGCATATGAAGACCGACACTTTTTAGAGATGTACTATAGCATGTCTCGACAAGCCAAAGACCTTAAACAATCCATCATCGATGACCCGGACACACCGAGCTCTGTCCTCGATTTACTCGAACGAGATGCCATTTGGGAAAAGGAAGCCGACCGCGTTCTCGTCATCTATGAAGAAGGCGACTTAGTGAAAGCGACGGCTGTCGCAGAAACGATGACAGAACTTCGGCAAACGATTTTAGAAGATTTACGGTCTCTCAAACAAATGCAATACAAAGACATTCATAAAGAGTTGATTGCGGCAGAGAATCAAGTATCTTTCTTGACACAAGTCCTTTTCACCATCACTTTTTTACTTCTTGCTATTATTGTCATCCTCACCTTTATGTTGTTGCGCATTAAAACGCATCACGACAGAATCGAATAAAAAAAGAAGTGTCTCAGGTACAAAACCGAGACACTTCTTTCATGATGTCATACGAAGTAACCGCGTCGCGTTCGCGATGGCAAGAAGCGCCACTCCCACGTCCGCAAATACCGCTTCCCACATCGTTGCGATGCCGAACAATCCTAAAAGCATGACAAGTGCTTTGATTCCAAAGGCAAGGAAAATATTTTGCCAGACGACGCGCTTCGTTCGTTTGCCTAGCTCAATGGCCCGAATGACATCCGTTGGCGCATCATGCATCAATACCACGTCCGCCGCCGTGACTGCTGTATCGCTTCCGACGCCACCCATGACGAGACCGACGTCTGCCCGGGCCAAAGCCGCCGCATCATTCATACCATCCCCGACGAAAGCAACTTTACGCGTTCCGAGCATCCGTTCGATTGCCTCCACTTTCTCGTGCGGAAGCAACTCCCCTCGTACTTCATCCAATCCGAGTTGCTTGCCAATTTTTGTAGCGACTTCTCGACGATCTCCAGATAGCATGACCGTCTGGATTCCGATTCGTTTCAATTGTTCGATTGCAGCCATCGCATCCGGCTTTACCGTATCCATCAGTTCGATTCGTCCAAGCCAACGATTATTCTTCATCACATGTACATTCGTCCCGATTGACGAATCTGCAATCACTTGACCTAACCGTTCCATGTAACGGGCACTCCCTACATACACCTCGTCGTCACCACCTCGTGCACGGAGACCATATCCTGGCTCCTCTTGAATCGATTCAAACGCTTGAACCTCCCCAGCACGACGGACGATTGCTTGCGCAAGAGGATGATTGGATGCTCGTTCGACCCGAGCAGCTAAATGTAACAGTTCATTAACGGTGATACCGTCTGTCGTCACGACATCGGTCACTTCAAATCGTCCGGTCGTCAATGTCCCTGTTTTGTCGAAGACCACTGTATCCACTTCAGTCAACGTGTCAAGGAACTCGCCACCTTTTACAAGAATCCCTTGTTTCGATCCAGAACCGATCCCCCCGAAATAACCTAACGGGATAGAAATCACAAGTGCACACGGGCAACTGATGACGAGAAAAATCAAGGCCCGGTAAATCCATTCATTCAAGTCCCCTACAAACAAGGGTGGAACGAATGCGACAAGTGTCGCCATGACTACCACAATCGGCGTGTAGACTTTTGCCAATCGTGTGATCATTTGTTCCGTCTTTGCTTTCTTTCCATTCGCCTCTTCGACGAGAGCAATCATTTTTTGAAGGCTCGACTCAGCCGCAAGTTTCGTCGTTTCAACGACGAGACGCCCCTCGATATTGACCATACCTGCCAACACTTCCTCGCCCGCGCTCACTTGCCTTGGAACGGATTCACCTGTCAAAGACGATGTATTTAGGGAACTCGCCCCACTCACGACGAATCCGTCCATCGGGACTAGTTCTCCTGAACGAATGACGAGATGTGACCCAACCGACACGTCTTCCGGCAATCGTTCCATTTCCTGACCCGCCTCGAGTACACGCGCTCGGGTCGGTTTCATATTCAACAAGGACTGAATCGATTTTCGGGAGGCGCGTACCGCCCGTCCTTGCACGTATTCACCGAGCTGATAAAACAGCATGACTGCTACCGCTTCCGGGTATTCTGAAATGGCGAATGCCCCGATTGTCGCAATGGTCATTAAAAATTTCTCGTCAAACCATTCCCGGTTCCATACGTTCCGGATCGCACCGTATACGACGTCGTAGCCAGCAAGTGAATATGCCGCAATGAATCCTAAAGTCGAATCTGTCCAAATGGCAATTGAAAAAATAAAAGCAGCCATAAGGAATCTCCAAAGCATCCAATCTCGTCCTACGGTTTGATCGTCGTCTTGTTTAACAAACTTTGCTCCCGGTTCAATCCGTCCCATCGTCTGCTCAATCGACTGAAGCGTCTTGTCACGGTTTGACTGGTCCACCCACTCAATCACCATACGACTCGTCGCAAAATCAATTTGACAAGATGCGACTTCTTCACGTTTCGATACATCTCGCTCAATCTTAGCTGCACAATTCGTACAGGTAATACCGGACACAGGTAGTACGTCTCGATTTTTCATCATATCCCCCCAACATTCAAACGTTCATTTGAATATATCGTAACGTGAATTTTAATCGAAGACAAGTACCAAAAAAATGACCGTCCCCATTCGAGGGACGGTCATTGGACTTAAACGTCTTTTTGTTCTTCACTATGCGTCAATGCAATTTCAACGAGCTGTCTTACGTGTTCATCATCCAATGAATAATAAACGACTTTCCCTTCTTTACGATACTTTACCAACCCTTGTTCGAGTAACGTCCGTAAATGGTGAGATGCGGTCGCGTTAGAGTGGCCGATAACGGCGGCCACATCGCATACACATAGTTCGTGTTCGAGCGTCAACACATACAGCACTTTTAAACGGGTCGGATCAGCGAATGCTTTAAACAAACGACTGACTCGAGGCGCATCTAATTGCGCCAAGGCGGTTTGTAGCGTTGGAACGTCCTCAGATTGAATCCCAATCGTTTCACACTGTGGCACTTTCATTTTTTTCACCTCGTCTTTTGATGAGTATAGTGTAGCAAAAAATCCCGAATATATCTGTTATATATTATAGTTGACTTTACGCCACCTGTTATAATACAATCATGATAACAACCAATACCGTGACACATCTACGAAGGAGGCATTTTCATATGAATGAATGGGCAAGCCGACTCGAATCATCTGTCGAGTTTTATCAAAAACTACCGGACAAAACGTGCCAGGAATGCGGGAAGCATATGGATGAACAGTGCGAGTCATACGAAACGACTTGTGCTTCATGTACCGAGAAGCTTCAACTTGCAGAATAAAACAACGCCCCTTCGAAATGGAAGGGGCGTTGTTTTAGATGGACCATCCGATATAAGCAGCCAGTATTCCAAACAGATATGTCGCAAGGAGATAAAGTCCGAATCGAATCCAGTCTTTTGTCGCAAACCGCATCAATTCAAGTTTCAAAGTCGAAAACGTCGTAAACGACCCTAAAAATCCAATCCCTAAAAAGAGAAGGAGCGACGGATGGCTCGTGTGGGCATATAAATACCCAAGAGCAAACGAACCCGACACATTGACGAATAATGTTGCAAATGGAAAGGTGGAATCAGACCACCGTTTCATCAGTTGACCGATAGCAAAACGACACATCGCACCAAAAAAGGCACCTGTCGCAATCCACATGATTGTCACTCTATTTCACCTCACCTTTTCGTCTCACGCCGACACGATAACCAAGCCATGAGCTCCCGAGTCCAAGCGTGATACTCAGAAAGACGTATAGAAGCGCCAGCCCGATTCGACTTTCCTCTAATAATCGAATCGTTTCAACACTAAACGTAGAGAATGTAGTGAAGGAACCGATCATTCCGGTCCCTACAATGGTGACGAATTGAGGAGAAGGTTTGCCTGTTCGAAGAAACATGTGTGTCAACCACCCCAACAAAAAACTACCGATGAGATTAGTCAGAAGAGTTGCGACGGGAAACACACTTGATCCCAGTGAATCGACCATCAAGCCGAGTCCATAGCGAGCCAAAGCACCGACCGCCCCTGCTAGTCCAACGTATACGTACAGCATTGAATTCCTCCTCCACGAAAAAGACACCTGCAACGCAGGTGTCGATTGAGCTAAAACGATTATATCAAGCTGTCTTCATTTACGAAATAGCTGCTGGCGCCAAAACGGCTTCAATCGCTTCGAACGCTTGGTCGAGTTCTTCTTTCGTGATCACGAGCGGTGGTGCCAATCGAATCACGGTCTCATGTGTTTCTTTACAGAGAAGTCCTCGCTCTTTTAGCGCCTCACAGTAAGGACGAGCCGACTCCGTCAACTCAATGCCGATAAAGAGTCCACGTCCGCGAACGTCACGAATCATCGGATTGTCGATCGACTTCAAGCGATCCATGAAGTACGCCCCGAGTTCTAGCGAGCGTTCCGGTAGGTTTTCTTCTTCTAACACTTCAAGAGCCGCGACGGAGACAGCCGAAGCAAGCGGGTTTCCACCAAACGTCGACCCGTGCGAGCCTGGGTTGAAGACCGAAAGAATCTCCTGATCAGCTGCAACACATGAGATTGGGAAGACTCCGCCTCCGAGTGCTTTTCCGAGAATATACATATCCGGTGTGACGTCTTCCCACTCGATGGCAAACCACTTTCCAGAACGACCAAGTCCAGACTGAATTTCATCTGCGACGAAGAGGACATTATGTTCTTTACAGAGTTCAGATGCCCGCTTCAAATAACCAGCCGGTGGAATGATGATTCCAGCTTCCCCTTGAATCGGTTCAACGATGAACGCCGCTGTATTCTCTGTGATCGCCGCTTCGAACGCGTCGATATCACCGTATGGCACAACTTTGAACCCTGGCAATAATGGTCCGAATCCACGCTGATATTCCGCTTCTGTCGACATCGACACAGCAGCCATCGTCCGTCCATGGAAGTTTCCTGAGCAGACGATGATTTCCGCTTGTCCCGGAATGCCCTTCACGTCATATGCCCAACGACGTGCTGTCTTCACGGCCGTCTCGACCGCTTCAGCACCCGTGTTCATCGGTAACACCATCTGTTTCTTTGTAAGCGTTACCACTTTGTCGTAAAAACGTCCGAGTTGATCGTTATAAAAAGCGCGCGACGTCAACGTGATCTTATCCGCTTGATCTTTAAGCGCTTGGATGATCTTTGGATGACAGTGTCCCTGATTGACAGCAGAGTATGCACTTAACATATCCATGTAGCGATTCCCCTCAGGATCGGTTACCCAAATCCCTTTCGCCTCCGAAATGACAATCGGTAGTGGATGATAGTTATGTGCCCCGAACTTCTCTGTCAACTCAATCACTTCATGTGTTTTTGACATATTGTTTCCCCCTTATTCAAAACTATCTTACTCTTTCAGTATATGACGTCCCTGTTTCTTTTGACAATGACGAACTTAAGCATTCCTTGAATTGGCAAATTAAGGTACACTGACATTAGAATATGCTTTTCGCATGACAGATTGGAGGAAATGATGTGGCTTCATTGCGTGATTTATCGGTAGATCAGTTCATCGATGCTTTGTCTGTCCCGTGTTGTTATATTTCTCAAGATGGTACGGTCCTATTATGGAATGAACACGCCGAGATTCTATTCGGCTGGGAACGTCAAGAAGTCCTCCATCAACCGCTGCCGGTCGTCCAGCAGCTTGACCATGCACTCGAGACGTGGTCACCACTCCTCCTTCAATACCCATTCTCGACAACGGCAATGACACCGTTTCAACATAAGGATGGTTCCGTCATTTATGCGACTGCCTACTTACAATCGTTTTCGCTCGAGAAAATCTATGGCTATTTTTTAGCGTTTCTCCCAAAAGGATTTGGACCTCTCATCAGTACAGAACAATTCAATCTACTTCATCATTTTCAAGAGATGATCAAACAGTCCACGCATTACTTGGCGACAAATGCGAAAGGGGAGATTGTGGATATCAACCCATCGTTATGCAGTCTACTCGATGCGACGGAGCAACAGCTAATCGGCCACGAATGGTTCAATCTCATCCATGATTCGAGTGACCAAGACGAGATTTCGCGTAACGTCTTAAAATCTCTAGCGACGAATAGAGTTTGGAACGGCGAGATGCCGATCTCCTGTAAGCAACATGAGTCAGAGCCGTGTTGGCTCAACTTGACTGTCGTACCAATTGTTAGTGAGAAGAATGAAGTGATTCAATATACCGCCTTCGGATTTGATGTGTCGGAAAAGAAACGCCTTGAAAAGGAAGTCCAGTCCCTCGCTTATCAAAATGAGTTGACCGGACTTTATAATAAGAAAGGGTTTTTACGTCGTTACGACTCCATCCTTCAGCAAATCGACGAGCGAGAAGGACTCTTTCATATTGCCTTGTTTGATATCGACCGCTTCAAAATCATCAATGAATCATTCGGCTCTCGTGTCGGGAACGAACTCCTGATTCAAATCAAGGAGCGCGCACTTCATCTCATTCCGGAATCCGCTCTTTTATTCCATCCTACGGGCGGACTGTTCGGTGTCATGTTCTTCGAGGAATCTAAGGAAGAAGTGTTCCAAGTACTTCGACATCTACAACACGAGCTGCAACGTCCGTTCCGGATTTACCATCACTCCATCATGGTATCGATTTCGATTGGATGCGTGTTTTATCCGTCATCGGCAAGTTCGCTCGAGGAACTGTATACACGTGCTGAAAGTGCCCTCTTCAAAGGGAAACAGATTGGCGTCGGTACGATTCAATTCGTGACAAAGGATATGGATGCTGCCTTCTCTAGACAGATCCATATTGAGAAGGCGATGTATCGAGCTCTTGAAGAAAAGCATTTTTATCTTGAATATCAGCCAAAGTATGAACTCGCCACAGACCGTCTCATCGGTTTTGAGGCACTCCTTCGTTGGCATCATGAAGAACTCGGACAAATCCCGCCTTCAGAGTTCATTCCGCTCGCGGAAGAGATGGCACTCATCGTTCCCATCAACAACTGGGTCATCTTAGAGGCAACGAAACAACTGAAAGCCTGGAAAGCCGAGTTCGATCAACCGCTTTCGATGGCAATCAACATTTCGCCTAATCAATTTCGGAGTGACAGTTTTTTGAATACGTTACGAAACATCAAGCAACAACTCCAGCTCGACCCAGCAGACGTCATCTTGGAAATCACGGAAAGTCTCGTCATGCAAAAGACCGATGAAATCATCGAACGCATGGAACAAATCAAGCGCTTGAACTATCGACTGTCGATTGACGATTTCGGAACAGGCTTCTCGTCCTTGCAGTATTTGAAGTCCTTCCCGGTCGATGAACTCAAAATCGATAAAGTCTTTCTCGATGATTGGATGGCATCCAAATCTCATCTCCTCGATGTCATCGTCCATCTTGGGAAGAGTTTAAATCTCCACGTCGTCGCAGAGGGAGTCGAAGATGAAGAGATGTTGGCACACTTAAAGTCGACAGATTGCGATTCTTTCCAGGGCTATTTATATGCGAGACCTGCTTCACCAAGTGTAATCGAACAATTACTCCGATCATCAAAAAACTCACCGAACGCTTGAGGCGCCGGTGAGTTTTCTTATAGGGCGATTGTGGCTGTCCAAAGCCCATAAATGCCATAGGTCGCACATAATAGAATAATCAAGGCAATCAACGACTGGGTACGGGTCAAAAATGGTCGTCCTTGTTCCCGTTCTGCCAAAAGAAAGACGAAGATGCCGGGTGCGTATAGAATCATCGCAATCAAGACATACTCGACTCCCGAAGCGTAGAGTAACCAGGCGGCGTATAGCGAGGCAATCCCGCAAACGACCATCAACCGTAGCGACGTCGTCCGCTTCGCCTCCATCCATCCATAGAGTGCCGAGAATAGATAAGGAACGAGTGCTGCGATTCCAGCGATGCTTGAAAGCACGAGATACGTCTGTTCTGAAAACAAGGCGATGGCCGTAACGACTTGAGTGAACGCTTGGGTGATGAATAGCGCGTTTACCGGTGTCTCGTTCGCATTCAAACGGTGAAATACTTTCGGAAACACCCCATCTCGGCTCGCTACGTACGAAATCTCCGTCGCTAAAATCGTCCAGCCGAGCAATGCGCCTGTTAATGACACGAGCAGTCCGATGTTAATCAATGTTGCGCCGAACGGGCCGACGACCGCTTCTAACACATATGCCATCGACGGTTCAGGCAACGCAGCGAGTTGCTCCTGTGTCATGACACCAAACGAGAAGATGGAAATCATCATATATATCAATAAAGTTCCAATCAGACCAATGACCGTGGCACGACCGACATCTTTTTTATGACGTGCGCGCGACGACAACACGACCGCTCCCTCGATCCCGACAAACGCCCAAAGTGTGACGAGCATCGTTGACTTCACTTGTGGAAACACATCCGCCCAAACAAACCCTGTTTCTCCCCAAAAATCGACTTGGAACGTATCGATTCGAAAGGCGAATACGATCAACACGATAAACAAGATAATCGGAACGAGTTTCGCAATCGTTGTTACGATATTGAGAAGTGCCGCTTCACGCATCCCGCGTGAAATGAGCCAAAATAAACCCCAAATCAGAACGACACTCACGAACAAGCGAAACAGTCGGTGTTCTGCTGAGAAAACAGGGAAAAAATAAGCCAATGTACTGAAAATCAACGTGATGTTGGCTACCGTCCCAATCCAAGCCGACATCCAGTATCCCCAGCCGCTGTTGAATCCAACAAACTTCCCGAAGCCTTCACGGGCATAAGCATAAATTCCACCTTCTAGCTCTGGCCGCGTGTTGGCTAAAAACTGAAAGACAAAGGCGAGCATAATCATGCCGACCCCCGTAATTCCCCATCCAATTAAAACTGGTCCGACCCCTGACCCTTGTGCCATGGCACCAGGCAAGTTAAACGCACCTCCACCAATCATAGTCCCAACGACCATTGCCGCTAGACCGAAAAAGCCGATTCCGGCTGAATGTTGTTTCAAGTTAACGCCTCCACTACTACTCTGTCTATACGAATAACTATACAAAAATATTGTATAATCATTCGTAGATTTTTTTATTCTACTTCCTGCAAGGATTGCTGAATAGTCATTCTGAATAAGTTTATATTTTCGGATAATTTGAAAAATTCCATTGCATATTCATGTCAGATGTAGTTTAATTACAACATATTCTAAATTATCAGAATTTTCGGGAGGTTGTATGATGCGTAACAAAAAATGGTTAGCGTTATCGGGGGTCGCATTATTGGCGACGGCTGCCTGTAGCACAGGAGATGACTCATCAAGTTCAGAAGGTTCATCTTCGAACGATGCGAAAAAAGAAATCACAATGGTATCGGCGACGGACTTGCCGCAGCTCGATCCGACACTTACAACAGACTCGACATCGGTCATCGTGACAAACAACGTGTTCGAAGGATTGTATCGTCTAGACGAGAACAACCAACCGACACCGGGGATTGCCGAAGATGTCGAAGTATCCGAGGATGGGCTTACATACACGTTCAAGTTACGTAACGCAAACTGGTCGGACGGTTCTCCAATTACAGCTGAAGACTTCGTTTACTCTTGGAAACGTGCCCTCAATCCTGAAACAGGTGCGGAGTATGCCTATATTCTTCAAGACTTGAAAAACGCGAACAAAATCCTTGCAGGTGAAATGTCGCTCGACAACCTCGGTGCAAAAGCGATTGACGAGAAAACGCTTGAAGTACAATTGGAAGCACCAGCTCCTTATTTCTTAGGATTGACTGGATTCCCAACGTATATGCCGCAAAAACAAGAGTACGTCGAAGAGCAAGGCGAAGAGTTCGCAACATCTGTCGACAAGACACTCTATAATGGACCTTACGTCTTGAGCGAGTGGCAAGACAATGCAGGATGGGTTTACAAGAAGAACCCTGAATATTGGGATGCTGAAAACGTCAAGATGGACACGATCAACGTCAAAGTCGTAAAAGACGTATCGACTGGGGTCAACTTGTTCGAGTCGGGTGAAGCGGACTACACGCTCCTCTCTTCTGAATTCGTTCCGCAATTCGAAGACAGCGACGAGTTCAAAACGCGTGCCGATGCTCGAATCAACTTCCTTCGTTTCAACCAAAAGAACGAAGCGCTCCAAAACGTCAACATCCGTGAAGCACTTGCGAAAGGATTCGACAAACAGAGTGTGACAGATGTCATCTTAACAGACGGATCGCAACCGGCGAACTATATCGTAGCGAAAGACTTCACGTTCACAGAAGACGGAGCTGACTTCCGTGAGAAGTATCCAGACCTCCTCAACTACAACGTAGATGAAGCAAAAGCCGCATGGGAAAAAGGATTAGAAGAATTAGGTGTTGAAACAATCGAACTCGAGTTCCTCTCACGTGACGAAGAAGCATTCAAGAAAGTGAACGAGTTCATCAAAGGCGAACTTGAGAAGAACTTGCCTGGTTTGACACTTAACATCAAACAGCAACCGTTCAAAAACTTCCTTGATCTTGAAGGGAAAGGCGAATATGACGTTTCTGCAGCTGGTTGGGGCCCTGACTATCAGGATCCGATGACATACCTCGACATGTGGGTCACAGACGGACCGTTTAACCGTATGGAGTACTCGAATGACGAATATGATCAGTTGATTCAATCTGCGAAGAAAGAAGCCGATCAGATGAAACGTTGGGAAGCAATGCAAGAAGCAGAACGCATCCTTCTCGAAGAAGACTTTGCCATCGCTCCGATTTATCAAAAAGGTGAGGCATACTTAGAGCGTTCAAACATCGAGAACATGTACCGTCACCCGTTCGGTGCCGATGCAAGTTTCAAGTGGCTTGACGTGAAATAATGATTGTAACCTCCTTGATTCCTACATGGACCAGGGAGGTTTTTCTGTCGTGAAAGTCTCTCTATAAAGAGTTTGACACTGCGGTTCACCTTATTAGCTGTCACGATCTGCATCATGAATGTATCTGGATTGGATGACAAGCACATCTACTTCGCCTCCATTTTGGTTGCTCGAGACACCTTGGTTTTCTTTGTACGTCATTCATCTCCATTACCACAGCCTATCACTGTACATCATAGTTCTCTTTTGGTTCATTCTCGGTAAACTACTCGACCGTCTCACTTATGCAGTGACGACCGCACATAAAAAATGACTTCCATCAAATCGATGGAAGTCATTTTCGTGTATTAAGCCTCACGCTTCGCACGGAGTTCTGCAGGTACTTTCCCACGTTTTGAAATCACTTCTGCGATTCCAACCAATACGATAAACGAAATCAATGCAGCGAAGAATCCGATCCAAATCGACGCTGTAATCCCGAGCACCAAGTAACCGATCGCCGAGACAACCGCTGCAAGAATAGCATACGGCAATTGTGTCACCACGTGGTCGATATGGTGCGAGCCCGCTCCTGTTGAGCTGAGAATCGTTGTATCTGAAATTGGTGAACAGTGGTCACCAAACACCGCGCCGGCCAATACAGCCGCAAGTGACGCGAGAAGGAGTTCCGGTTCAACAGCCATGATCAAGTCGGCACCGATCGGAAGCATCAAACCAAATGTTCCCCAACTCGTTCCTGTCGAGAATGCCATGATTCCGGCAATCAAGAAGAGAAGGAGTGGCAAGTAAGATGCAGCGATTGTATCTGTCACGAAGCTCGCCAAGTATTCACCAGTCTTCATGTCGCTGATGACCGCAATGATTGTCCAAGCAAACAAGAGAATCAAGACAGCCGGCCACATGGCACGAACGCCTTCCCATGCCGCTTTTCCATAGTCACGTGTTGGGATTTTACGTCCGATGAGAAGCAAGAATGCGACAATCAAACTGATGACAACACCCGCAACGAGTGAGCGTGTCACATCTGTCGATTCGAAGGCTCCAATCAACGAGAAGTCTTGACCGTCAGCCGCGAGCGCTTGACCACCCGTGTAAAGCATCGCTGACACTGTCGCAATGATCAGCGTGATAATTGGTACGATCAAATCACGTACTTTTCCACCTTCGTGCTCGTGTAAATCTTCGCTCATTCCCATCGGCTTTCCTTTTGCCGAATCATACAACTCCCCTTGGAGGGCACGAAGTTCGTGCGTGCGCATCGGTCCGATGGCAAGTCCAGTGAATGCCACATATGCTGTCAAGAGTAGTGCGAAGACGGCATAGAAGTTCATTGGTATGATTTGAATGAATGCAGAGAATGAAGAATAGCTGTCAATCGAGTATTTTGCCAAAATACCCGCGATGATGGCGATGATATATGCACCCCAACTTGAAAGCGGGCTGATGACACAGACCGGTGCGGCTGTCGAGTCAATCATATAAGCGAGTTTTGCACGCGATACTTTTTTTCGGTCCGTAAGCGGTCGGCTGATGTTCCCGACGGCCAAACTGTTGAAATAATCGTCGATAAAAATCAAAATCCCAAGTCCGAACGAGACGAGACGAGCGCCACGGGCCGTCTTGACGTTTGAAGCCGCCCATTCTCCGAACGCGCGGGCGCCGCCCGACGTTTGAATGATGGATGACAAAATCCCGAGCAAGAGCAAGAACGCAATCAACAAGACGTTCCATTCGTTGATGGCTCCATCCGCCCAGAATAAAGCGATGATGTTCGACCACAAGTATTGAATCGAATCAATTGGATTGAAGTTATGCAAGAGAAGGACTCCTGCGATAATCCCGACACCGAGTGATGGGATGACCTTTCGTGTTGTGATTGCCATAATAATTGCAAGTAATGCCGGTACGAGTGAGAGTACCGATGTTGAATAATCTACCATGCTGAATTCCTCCTTTTTTATTAGGATGAGGCCCCCTATGCTTAAAAAAACGCAAAGCGAGGGCATCGGCAACAAAGCCGACACCCTCGCTGGATGTTCCGTCTTTCTTAGCCGACTTGGAGCGCTCCATACGTAAATATGTATGGCAGTCCGACGGGTATTTCCCGTCAGCCCAGCACAACCCCACGGACATGGTGTTGCACTTCGGCGATCCTGCCTTTTTGTAGTCCTCATCGTTGTCATCCTCCGACTACTTACTCATCAGCATCGCACCTCTACCTCATCGATAGCACGAATATTCATTTAAAGTTACGTCTAAATTATCACAGGTTGGTGTCACATATCAATAGTTTTTTTCATCACGAATGATTCGCTTCAAGACAGCGAGTGCTTCTTGGTCATTCGTTTCCACCGCTTTAAAGAAGTCGTTGAAGAAGTGATACAACACGAATCGGTCAGCGTGAGACTTCGTCTGTTCTTTAATCGTAGAGAAAATGAGTCGTCGTAAACGACGTTTTGTCTGAGTTTCTTCTGGTAGTTCTTCGCATCGGTCCTTGAAAGCACGATATACAGAATTGATCAATTCCTCATGTTCATCATACGACCGATTGTAAGCAACTTGTTCCATCTGTAATATCCCCCCTTTCAATGTTGACCCGATGAAACTTGACGTAACTATACCAACTTCCCGTCACGCATTCAATCGTTATCGGCGGTTCTTAACAAAAATCATACGTTAGACCGAGTCAAGCGTTGATGAATGAGAACGTGGTCACGTCGAACAATCCCATATCGGTCAATTTCAAGTCAGGAATGACCGGTAAGGCGAGGAAGGACATCGTCAAATACGGATTGAAATGACGATGGGCTCCCACGACATCTAGCGCATCATTCAGCTGTTCCAGAATCTCTGCCACTTCACGATATGGTCGCTTCGTCATCAGTCCACCAATCTCGAGCGGAAGGACGGCAAGCACTTCTCCTTCCGATACGGCGACGACCCCTCCCCCTACTTTTTCAAGCGTTCTCGCCGCGAGCAACATGTCTTCCGGGCTGACCCCGGCGACGACCAAGTTATGGCTGTCATGGGCAACCGTGGCTGCTAGGGCACCTCGTTTCAAGCCGAATCCCGTTACCGGGGCAAGAGCCATATGGCCTGTCCCGTGATGGCGTTCGATGACGGCAAGCGTCGCGATATCCTGCGATAAATCTGCGCCTGATGCGTCTGGTTGGAACGTGAGACGCTGTCGTTTCGTCAACAAGCTGTTCGGAAGCACTTGAATGACATCGATTTCTTCTTCACTTGCGGCAAGTCGGAACGACTCGGCGGTCAATTCGGGTAAAGCGAGCTCACCTTTCATCGGTTTCGGCACTTCAATCCCTTCCGATTCAAACGTCGCATTCCCCTTCTCCGCGACGAGCGTACCATTCACATAGACTTGTTCGATTTTTACCGATTCGACGTCTGACAAGATAACGAAGTTCGCCTTCTTACCAGGTGCGATCGCCCCGACCTCTTTTAATCCATAGGCCTCTGCGGCATGTAGACTTGCGATGGCATAGGCCGTTTCCGGCTTAACCCCTTGCTTGATGGCGGTACGGATGTTGTAGTCGATTCCACCTTCCGCGACCAAGTCATCCAAATGCTTATCATCCGTACAGAAAAGGAAGCGGTGGGCATTGCTTTCCGTAACGGCTAGGCTCACCTTCTCCACGTTTCGAGCAACGGACCCTTCCCGAATTTGAACGTAGAATCCACGTCGCACTCGTTCAATCGCCTCTTCCGCAGTCGTACATTCATGGTCCGTCATGATTCCTGCAGAACGATAGACGTTCAATTGGTCTGGGCCAAGTCCCGATGCGTGTCCGTCGACCACTTTACCCGCTTGTTCCGTCTGTGCGATTTTTTGAAGCATGTCTTCACTTCCGGCTTCAACCGAAGGATAATCCATGACCTCGCCTAGTCCATGCACTCCTGGATCTCCTAAAAACGGTACCAAATCTTCCGCATACAGTTTAGCACCTGCATGTTCGAACGGTGTCGCTGGTACACAACTCGGAAGCATCATCCGAACGTCGAGTGGAAGTCCTTTCGCATCTGCTAACATGTACTCAATCCCGAGTGCTCCGTTCACATTCGCAATCTCATGTGGATCGGCAATCACGGTCGTGACACCAAGTGGTAAGACTGCTTTCGCAAATTCATGCGGGGGGACCATCGATGACTCGATATGGACGTGCGAATCGATAAAGGACGGCGCAAGCGTCCACGTCGGATCGTGATACTCGACCTCTCCATCGTACTCTTCCCCAATAGCCACGATATATCCTGCGTCGATGGCGACGTCTGTACGAATCGTCTCACGACTGTACACGTCAATCACTGCGACGTCTTTAAAGACGACGGCCGCTTTCTTTTTCTTTGCGGCGATGTCAATCAAATGTTGTTTCTCCATCTTTCGATCTCCTTATTCAACGTATTTTAACTATCTTACCAAGAATATTCTTTTCGTTGCAATTTCTTTTTCAAGTTGTGCGACAATGATAACATATCCGTCTGAAAGGGGTTACAACGATGCAATACAAATTAGGAGAGTTGACACCAAAAGTCGATCCGACGACTTATCTTGCACCAGGGGCACACGTGATTGGAGACGTGACCATCGGCGCTCACTCGGGAGTATGGTTCAATACCGTCATCCGTGGAGACGAAGGACCCATTCAAATCGGTTCATACGTCAACATTCAGGATGGTTCGATGATTCATCAATATGAAGGCTCACCGACAATCATTCATGACCGTGTCTCGATTGGCCACATGGCGATGATTCACGGCTGTGAGATTGAAGAAGATTGCTTGATTGGCATGCATGCTACCGTACTCGATGGGGCGAAGATTGGAAAAGGGTCCTTTGTCGCTGCCGGTGCGCTCGTCACACCAAACATGCAGATTCCTGAAGGGGTGATGGTCATGGGCGTCCCAGCAAAAGTCGTTCGTCCATTAAACGATGAAGATCGTTTTATCATGGAGAGAACGGTAAAGAAATATGCCAAGCGTGCCGAACAATATAAGCAGTCGTGCGTTCCAGTTCGCGAAATCCAACGATTGTGAAAGCGTTTACAAGATTCATAAAATGTTAACGTTTCTCTCGAATTTTCTACATAGTTCCTTTGTATACTGAAGGTGTAGCCAAGCTGATGTATTGAAAGGAGCCCACTCTATGTATCCGAACCATGATCAACTCATGCTAGACCTGTATGCCTCGTCCATCAATCCAAGTTATGGCCTTCATATCGATGATTCATTCGATGATGCCCTTCATGGGGCACATCGAGAGGTTTGGGAACGTATGCATTTGGATAATAGTAGAGAAGATTCTAAAAATGGAGGAACGACTGGATGATTCCAACGACTGTGATTCAAGATTGGCTCGCAACAAAAATAAAGCGATAATTGACCGATATATAGAGCAAGCGAGCGAAGGGATTCCCCATCGCTCGCTCTTTATTATTCAAACATGATGAGATGCGAATCAATCGGTTGTCGCGCTTTCGGTGTAGGGATATCTTCTGTGTCATATTTCCCGATTTGCAGGAGACCGATAAACGTCTCCCCTTCCGCCCCGATCATTTCCTTCAACCGTGCATCATCAAACAGTCCACCCGTCCGCCAGACCATTCCGATCTCACGTTCACTTAAGAGCAGCTGAACATTTTGAATGAATGTCGCCGTCGCGAGTAACGCGTCACGATTCCCTTTGTCCGTTTCAAAATGTTTTGCCGTCACATACATACAGGTTGCCGCATTTAAAATCCGTCCCGTCACTTTTTCGCGTTGCCCTTCTGACGCCTCCGAGAAGGCTGGTTCGAGCGCATCGAGTAACACTTGCTTCCCATCCCCATTGAACACATACACGTTCCATGGTTCGACTTTATTGTGAAATGGTGCATGATGTGCCGATTGCAACACTTCATAAAGCACTTTCGTATCGATTGGTGCTTCTTTGAACATACGGACCGTACGTCTTTCTTCAATTAGCTTTTGTGCTGCTGTCTTGGTCATGACCGTCACTTCCCCTTTTTTTCTCTTCTCTATCATAATTGAAAAACGTTCTCATTTCAAAATCAAAAAAAAGACTACAGATTGCTCTGCAGTCTTACGTTGATTGTCCAATGACCTCACATGCCACCAAGTCTTCAAACGTTTGGCGACGAACGACAAGTCGATGTGCCCCGTCCTTCACGAAGACAACAGCTGGACGAAGCATCTGGTTATAGTTGCTCGCCATGGAGAAATTGTACGCTCCTGTTGCTTTGACAAGTAATAAGTCACCTGGTGTGACAGGGGGGATCAATGAGCGGTTCGAGATGATGTCTCCCGACTCACAGCACGCTCCGACTATTTTTGCCTCGAGCGTCTTCTCTTCATTCATCCGAGTCGCTGCCACGACCTCATACTCCGCGTCATACAATGCCGGACGGATATTGTCCGTCATCCCGCCATCGACAGACACGAATGTACGAACGCCACTCACTTCTTTGACGGTCCCCACCTCATAAAGCGTGGCACCCGCATTGGCGACGAGCCAACGTCCCGGCTCAATCCCGATTTTCGGAAGTGGCAATTCACGTGCCTCGACCTCCTCGACCAACGTCTCCATCACTTGCTCCATCGTCTGGGCAAAATCGAGATATTCGTCTTCATCCAAGTAAGCGACGCCGAATCCCCCGCCGATGTTCAAGACGTCCGTCGTATAGCCGGTTTCCTGACGAATCGTATCCATGAAGCGCACCATCGTCTTCACCGTGTTGATGAAGAGGGTCGGATCTTGAATTTGAGAACCGACGTGACAATGGATTCCCTTCAACTGTAAGTGCTCGGCTTCTAACGTTGTACGAATCGCGTCTAAATACGTGTCGTCATGCGTCGGGAAACCGAATTTTGTATCAACCCCACCCGTTTGAATCGCCGCATGGGCACCCCCGACAACTTGAGGCACAATGCGGAGAAGCACATCGACTTCGCGATTGTATTCAGCCGCAAGTCCTGACAAGAGGCTGATCTCCCGCATATTGTCGATGGTAAAGTGTGTAATCCCCTGTTCGAGAGCATACGTGATGTCAAGAATCGTCTTGTTCGATCCATGGACGTGAATGCGCTCCGCCGGTACACCGGCATGCAGTGCCACGTACATCTCACCCCTTGAGACGACGTCGACACTTAACCCTGCGGCCATCACTTTTTCATAAACGGCCGCAATCGATAATGCTTTTGACGCGTATAACGCATACGTGTTCGGATACTTATCTAGAAACGCATTCTGGACAATTCCAAGGCGACGCTCTAGTTCTGGCTCACTCATGATGTATAAAGGTGTCCCGTACGTCGCTTGAAGTTCACGGACGGACACGCCTTCGATCAAGCATTCTGATTGATTGGTGGTGTACATACAATTCCTCCTTCAAAGCGATGTGAGACACGCCACGAACGGGCACAGAGCTGTTCTGAGTTGTTGGCATAGCCAACACGTGTCACGTCATCGATTTTCGTCTCGATCCCATATAATGCGACACGGTCGCCGATTTGTACGTCTTCGTCGACTTTGATGAAGCTATGGCTCATAAAGATGTTACTGATGAACGGGTATGCTTTCCCCGCGATGTGAACAGGCAAGTGACGTCTCGCTCGCATCAATCCATCCCCATATCCGACAGGTAAGACAGCAATCCGTTCTTTCGATTCCGCGGTATATCCCGTTCCATACCCGACATGAGCCCCCGCTTCGATGTCGTGGACGGCAACCACTTCGGTCTCCCAATAAAACGCAGGTACGAGCCACTCAACCGGCTCAACCGACGAATAACCGTATAAGAAAATACCGACACGCACATGTGTGCAATGGTGCAAGCGCAAGTCGTCTTGAAGCGTGGCCGCACTGTTCGCGGCATGAATCAATTCAAACGTATGACGTTCCATCAAACGTGTCGACCAGTCGGCAAAGCGTTCGACTTGGACGCTATGCTCGACTTCGGCATTGTCCGCATCCGCGAGCGGAAAATGTGTACATAGTCCGACAAGGTTCAATCCTTCATTTTGGCAGAAGGCAACGATCTGTAGCGCTTCTTCAAACGTTTTGGCACCGAATCGGTTCATGCCGACGTCTAATTTCAAATGAAGGCGAACGCCATCGAGATGCTCACGCTGCGAGACGAGCCATTCATACGAGCCGATTGCGACGTCAAAATCATGGGCATGCACGTGTTCCCACGTATATACCGGATTCATGACGAGGACGCGAGCCGACTCTGCATGCGCTCGCACTTCAATCGCTTCTTCTAACGTGGTCACCATGAAGTGACGGACTCCTTCATCATACAAAGTCGTCACAACTGGCTCCATTCCTAGGTTATAGGCATTGTTTTTCACGACCGCAAACACGGGGCGCCCGAGCGCTTCAATCCGGCGTTTGTTTTCGCGAATCGCATTCAAGTCAATTGTGACTCCCATCGTGCAAAACTCCTTTACTCTGTTACTGCTGATTTCACGAACGTGATCCAATCGCGGTGTTCCGGAAGTTGTCCTGTTACGGCTTCACGATAGCGTGTCAACATTTCTGTCGCAACCGTCTGGACACCTCCACCAATCGAGATATGGTCGACCTCGATGACGCTCGTCACCTCGGCTGCCGTTCCCGTTAAGA
Source organism: Exiguobacterium sp. s75 (assembly GCF_018617145.1). Lineage (GTDB taxonomy): Bacteria > Bacillota > Bacilli > Exiguobacteriales > Exiguobacteriaceae > Exiguobacterium > Exiguobacterium profundum. Next base: position 49,552 of record NZ_JACSJQ010000004.1, on the reverse strand, counting down.
AGATTTCATCAGCCACATAGAGCTCATCGCGTCCGATATGGCGCTCGACGATTTCATAACCGGCCTCGCGAGCCAATTGCATCACCGTTTGACGTGTGATGCCATCGAGTACAGAACAGTCAAGGGACGGTGTCGTAATCGTTTTTCCTTTCACGAGGAAGATGTTCGCGACACTCGCCTCACTGACGTTTCCGTTCATATCAAGGGCAATCGCTTCATCGAATCCGTCACGGAGCGCCTCTCCTTTTAATAGCTGTGAGTTCATATAGTTCGAGGCCGCTTTCGCTTGCATTGGCATCATGGTAGAAGACACGCGGCGATACGAGGCCACTTTCGCTCGAATCCCGACCGTCTTGTTGAAATATTCACCGAGCGGCCAACACGAGATGGCAACATGTACCTTCGTCTCAGCAGTCGGCATAAGTGCCTGCCATGGTGTTCCAAGGAAGACGAACGGACGGATGTAGCATGCTTCAAATCCGTTTCGCTCAATCAATTCCATCGTGGCTTGTTCGAGTTCATCTACCGTATACGGTAGCGTGACGTGGTAGTATGCACACGAGCGAACAAGTCGCTCCAAGTGTTCACGTAATCGGAAGATAGCAGGACCTTCCTCCGTGTGATACGCGCGAATCCCTTCAAAGAACCCGCTTCCGTAATGAATCGCGTGTGTCATGATACTCGTGTTTGCGTCAGTCGGCTCAATCCAAGCCCCGTCTTTCCACATCCATTGTCCATACTGTTCCATAATGCAACTCTCCCATTCCTCATTTTTTATATTTTCTGTCTATTATACGTTAGAGAGAGCGTAAGTCATCAACAAGTTGCGTTTTTTCAGAAGTTTTTTCATCTTTCTGTTTGATGATTCGTGCAGGTGTTCCCGCAACGACAACACCTGGAGGGACGTCTTGTGTGACGACACTTCCTGCCGCGACAACTGCGTTTTCACCGACGCGAACGCCCTCTAAGATGACTGCGTTCGCCCCAATCATGACACCATCCTCGATGATGACCGGATCTTTTGAAGGTGGCTCAAGAACCCCTGCGACCACGGCACCTGCGCCAAGGTGAACGTTCTTCCCGAGCGTTCCGCGTGCTCCGATGACAGCGTTCATGTCGACCATCGAACCATCTCCGATGACAGCTCCGATGTTGACGACAGCTCCCATCATGACGACCGCGTTGTTGCCGATTTGAACGTGGTCTCGGATGAACGAGCCTGGTTCGATTCGGGCATTGAGTTGTGTCGTATCAAGCATCGGTACGGCACTGTTGCGACGATCATATTCAAGATGAGAATCTGTGATGACCGATGCATTAGCTTCTAAAAATGCCGCAGCGCGTTCTGCCGTCGTCAAGAACAGTTTCGACTCATCCGTTCCGAATGCTTTCGCTTCCTCGATTACAAGACCCGCCAATTGACCGTTGACGTAAAGCTTGACTGGTGTTTCCTTCTTAGCATCTTTAATATATTGTGCGATTTCATAAGCGTTTGTGAGTAACATGAGTAGCCTCCTCGTATAAGTTCGATAGATTATAAAGTCCTGCCGGGCGATCAATGATCGTTGCCGCAGCGGCAAGTGCCCCGTTTGCAAAGACGCGTTTCGATAACGCGGTATGTTTCAGTTCAATCATTTCATCATCTCCGGCGAAGAGCACGGTATGCTCACCGAAAATCGTGCCACCCCGAATGGAATGCATTCCTAACTCTTCAGCTCCACGCGCTTCCCGACGTGACGTTCGTTCGTAAATCGGTGTCACGTCACGCTTCGCTTCGATGGCACGTGCCAATAATTCTGCCGTCCCGCTTGGTGCGTCCACTTTCTTCCGATGGTGTGCCTCAATCACTTCAATATCATATCCGAGAGTGAGTGGGACGAGTTGGTCGAGCAACTGCTTCAAGAGCGCGATCCCGTATGAGGTGTTGTAAGACTGGAAGATTGGGATGTCTTGTGAAGCCGTTTCAATCTCGGCCAGTTCATCCGGTGTGAAGCCGGTCGTCGCGATGACGAGCGGAATATTGCGCTCCCGTCCGAACGCGAGTAAATCAGGGAGTAACGCCGGGTTCGAAAAGTCGATCACGACATCGACGGGTACGTCCACCTCATTCAGAGTCGCCGTGTGCTCGTCACTTCCCGGTGAGACGATTGCCGTTACGTTCACACCTTGCGCATGAGCGACCTCTTCGACAATGCGTCCCATTGCGCCAAACCCATGGATGAGAACATTCATTGTCTCACCTCATTGAATTGTTCCATCGCCGATAGTAATTTCGCCTCAGCCGTCGCGCTCATTGGAACGAGCGGCAGACGTGGCACACCGACTTCAAATCCTCGCGCTTGAAGCGCTGCCTTCACCGGAATCGGATTCACTTCTGCGAAAAGTTCATCGATGACTGGGAGTAAACGAATTTGCCACGTACGTGCTGTCTGCAAATCACCCGCCAATAGGGCGTCTGCCAACGCGACCGTCGCTCCCGGATAGACGTTTGATAAAACGGAGACGACCCCTTGTGCGCCCCAAGCCATGTACGGCAAGATTTGATCGTCATTTCCACAGTAAACGGTGAACCCTTCCGGAATATGGGCCATCATCTGCGCCATGACCGAGATATCCCCACTCGCTTCTTTCAAGGCCGTGATGCGCGGATGTTCCGCGAGCTCACCGACCGTTTCCGGTGTCAAGGCGACACCCGTCCGTGACGGAACATTGTAGAGCATGAGCGGAATCGGTGACGCATCCGCAATCGCAGTAAAGTGAGCAATCAGCCCGGCCTGTGTCGACTTGTTATAGTACGGTGTGACGACCATCGCCATCTCCGCACCAAGTTCGGCGGCCCGTTTCGTTTTCTCAATACTGACTGCTGTATTGTTCGAACCGGTCCCCGCGATGATCACGGCTCGACCGTTTGCGACCTCCACCGCTCGAACGAGCAATGTCTCAAACTCGTCATCAGTGATTGTCATCCCTTCGCCGGTCGTCCCACCGATGACGAGACCCGTCACACCTTCTTGGATTTGGTCTTCAATTAATGCCGCCCATGCTTCTAGATTCAACTGCCCATTTTCTTGAAATGGGGTAGCTAGTGCTGTCGCCACTCCTGTGAACATGTCATCTCCTCCTTATTTCGTCGCTGTTTGACTAATCATACATTGCGCGATTTGAACGGCATTCGCTGCCGCCCCTTTTCGGACGTTATCTGCAACGCACCAAAGATGGAACGTATTGGGTTGTGAATCGTCTCGGCGAATTCGTCCGACATACACCTCATCCGTCCCGTTCGCATCGAGCGGTGTCGGATATGTCAATTCGGATGGATTGTCCATTAACACGACCCCTGGTGCATCGGCGAGGACTGCTTTCAGTTCTGCGACTGTCGCATCTCGCTCGAGCGACACCGTGATCGAGACCGCATGACTGTTTCGCACCGGCACTCGGACACAAGTGGCCGTCACCCCGAGGTTTGGCGCATTTAAAATCTTACGTGTCTCATCCATCATCTTCTGTTCTTCTTTCGTATAGCCATTTTCTAGAAACACATCGATGTGCGGCAACACGTTATCATAAATCGGATACGGATAATTCGTCGGTTCCTCTCCGCGCGCACCGCGCTCGAGGTCATCGATCCCTTTTTGACCCGATCCCGATACCGCTTGATAAGATGTATAGGCGACGCGTGTCAGTCCGTATACTTCCGCTAGAGGCGCGAGCGCCACGACCGATTGAATCGTGGAACAGTTCGGGTTCGCGATGAGCGTTCTCTCCGGACTGAGTTCGACTCGGTTCACTTCCGGTACGATGAGTGGAATTCCTTCTTGCATTCGGAATGCACTTGAATTATCGATGACAATGACTCCTTGCTCACTCAACCGAGGGGCATATTGTTCACTGATGCTCCCACCTGCAGAGAAGAGTGCGATATCGATCGGGTCCGCATAAATCGCATCGGTCAATTCACGAATCATGATCGATTGCCCATTCACCTCGACCGTCTTTCCTGCCGAGCGGGCTGAAGCATAGAGTCTCAGTTCGCTGATTGGAAATTCATATTCTGTTAAGACGTCAATCATTTTTTGTCCGACGGCACCTGTCGCACCGACGACTGCTACGTTATACATTATGCTCCCCCCTTATAAGTGAAACCGGGCCGCAATGGCTGCGACTGCCGCTTCTACGTCTTGTTCTTGAATCGTATAGGAAATACTGATTTCAGACGTCGTGACTTGATAGAATGGAATCCCCATCTCACGGAATGTCGCGAAGAGCTCTGATGCGACGCCTGTCGCGTCTCGCATGCCGATTCCGACGACCGAAATTTTTGCATGTTCCGTGTGACGATCGATTTTGATTTGAGGCAAGGTCGCTGTCAACTCCGCGAGTGCCTCTTCTAAAAATGCCTCTTCATCGAGCGGACATGTGAACGAGAGGAACACTTCACCGTCGAATGCCGTCTGTGAAATCATATCGATGTTGACGTGTCGCTCTGACAATCGTTCAAAGATGTCTGCGACTCCCGCCGCCGTATGCGGAATATGTTTGATTGAGACACTGAGTACGTTCTTGACGACACTCACACTCGTGACTGCTTTCTGTTCCATCGCTTGCGTCGTATCCATGATCCATGTTCCTCCTTCGCTCGAAAGCGTCTTCCCAACAAAAATATTGACGTCATATTTCTTTGCGAGCTCCACGCTTCGCATCTCCATCACTTTAGAGCCCAGTGCGCTCATCTCCATCATCTCGTCATAGGAGACCGTATCAAGCCGTTTCGCCGTCGGATGGATTCGTGGGTCCGTCGTATATACACCCGCGACGTCCGTATAAATTTCACAACGCTGACTGAGGACGGCCGCCAGTGCGACGGCTGTCGTGTCCGAACCGCCACGCCCAAGGGTCGTGACGTCTCCCGCTTCATTCACGCCTTGGAATCCGGCGACAATCAGGACGTCGTATTGACGCAACTTCTCGTGTAACACTTCTTTCCGAATCGCTTTGATTTTGCTCTTCGTATGAATGCCCATCGTATCAATCCCGGCTTGCTGTCCTGTTAATGAGATGGCCGGTACGCCTCGCGAGTTCAAGGCGATACTGAGTAGGCTAATTGTCTGTTCTTCCCCGACGGCGAGTAGCCGGTCGAGTTCGCGAATCATCGGGCGATCCGTGATTTGTTTGGCGAGCGACAAGAGCGAATCTGTCGTTTTGCCCATCGCCGATACGACGACGACCAATTTTTCACCGGTCGCCACACGTGTCTGTAAATAGTCCGAAATGGCTTGTATTTGTTCGATTGTGGCAACGGAGCTGCCACCAAATTTCAGTACGGTTGTCATCAAGTTCCCCACTTTCAAGATGTCCACCAACAGAAAAAGCGGCAGACCGGTAGGAAGCACTCTCCCTACGGTCTGCCGCTTGTACGCGCAGTTGAAAAACGATTAAAGAATCGTTCCGTAGATAGCGCTCCATGGTAGTTGACCATGGCAGTGTAGGCGTTGTTCACGACTACCCCAGCCTTCATTCACACGCACGTGAACGTCGACTTCGGCGAATTTCCCCTTTCGGCTCGGTCCGGAGTGCGTCCGTTTCAACCAAGCTTACTCATGTCATTCGCAACCTCTATCTGTCAGTTGTTAGTATTAGTTATAACAAAACGAAATCTTCTTGCCAACCTTTTTTTAGAAAAATGGGATATTTCAAAAAAGGATTACCATGTTTTTCGCATCATGCGGTGTGGGAGATTGGCATCCAAAAACTCATCTCCGAACGCCTCGTACCCGAGCTTTTCATAAAACGGAAGGGCCGTCAGTTGTGCACCCAATCGTAGTTCAACCAACCCTTGACGTTTCGCGACACGTTCAACTTCAATCATAATGTCTTTCCCATATCCATGACCCCGGGCCGATTGAATCGTCGCCACTCGCTCCACTTTTCCGACAGTCGAGTCGACTGGACGAAGACGCGCTGTCGTCACAGGTTCGGAGTCAAGGAGCCCGACCACATGTGTACACATATCGTCTAAATCATCGTATTCTAAACTCGCATCAATTCCTTGTTCCTGAACGAATACGATCTCCCGCACTTGTTTGGCCTGTTCAATCAACGCTGGTTCGTTTCCCGATTGAATGATCAACATGGTAAAACTCCTTCCTGCAATCGTTTCACGATTTCTTCGATTCCCTTTTCTAGTTCCGCTACGGATGTGAAACGCGCTTGGGCCTGCTTATGGCTTCCACCGCCACGACCGATCTGCATCTCTTGGAGCGCCGCTTTCAAGAATGTGCCGACGGCGATATCCTGTGTCCCGTCATGCATAACGAACAATTTCTGCGTTCCATAGTTGGCGCCAACGGCAATTCGTCCTGTTGCTGCGATTCGTTCGATGATGGCGGTCGTCAACGTTTCCGCTTCTGTTCTCCCGACATGTAAGGCCACATAGTTATCTTCTTTCAACACGGCCTCCACTTTCGCTTTGGCAATCCGTTCTTCGAGCGTTTTGATTTCTTTTTCACGTTCCAAACGAATCGTATGTTCTTCGATTACACGGGCTGCCACGGATTCATTCGTTGTCGAGAATGTATGGTGAATCGTCCGCAACGCTGCTCGCGCTTGTTGAGTCGCCTTGATCGCTCGACTTCCCGCCACATACGTCAAGCGGAGATTCCCCCTCACTTTCTTCACCGCCGTCACATGGATGGTACCGAGTTGTCCCGTTGTCTCCACATGAGTGCCACCACATGCATTGTAATCTAGACCTTCGATTTCGACGATGCGAATCATCCCCGTTCGGTCCGTCTCTTTCCGTAAGCGCGCCCGGTCTACTTCTTCTTTTGGGATTTCATAGACACGAATCGGACGGTTTTCAAAGATGACTTGTTGCATCTCTTGTTCAAGTGCCTCAACGTGCGCCCAGTCCATCGTTGCCGTTTCAATCTCAATAGATGAATCGGTCTCTCCGATTCCAAAGCTGAGCGTCCGAATGCCATGGCGGTCTTCCAAAATCGCCGTTATCACATGTTGAGCAGTATGCTGGATGGAATGATCCCGTCTGACGTCCTCATCGATTCGAACCTCTATCGTCGTGCCCGCTGGTAATGATTCTGACAAGAGATGCCATACTTCCCCGTCCTTGATTTGTACGTCCAGTACAGGATGCCTCCCAATCCATCCACGGTCAGCCGGTTGTCCCCCACCTTCCGCATAAAACGGGCTGTTCTCGAGTGTGTGCCAATGACCGTTGCCGTCTTCCTTTATTGAGGTCACGACTGTACTTGCTGTATATGGTTCCATCTTGTCCTCCACCTTCTCTCTATAATCTGTTCAGACAACTAGTTTAATTTCGTCTATAATGAAACATACATCTTCTCAGTCAGGAGCGAAATGATATGTTAGAAATCGATAAACAATCTCCGTTACCTATTTATTATCAAATTGAAGCGTACTTAAAGCAACAAATTGATGACGGATTGTTAAAACCAGGAGACACCTTGCCTTCAGAGCGTGAATTTTCCGAGCAATTTCATGTCAGTCGGATGACGATTCGTCAAGCCATCATGAACCTCGTCAACGCCGGTTACTTGAGCCGTCAAAAAGGACGAGGCACGTTCGTCGCGAGTCAGAAGATTGCGATGACGTTATCGGGACTGACGAGTTTTTCCGAGGAAATCAAACATCGAGGCATGCGACCGCTCAGCCGTCTCTTGTCATACGAGGTCATTCCGGCAACGGATCGCATCGCGCAGCAACTGAGTATCCCAAATCAAACACCGGTTTATGAGATGAAACGGTTACGACTCGCCGATGATCATCCACTTGCGCTCGAGACCGCCTATATTCCCGTTCATTTATTGCCTGACCTGACGCAAGATGACGCCACGGGATCGATTTATGCGTATGCCGAACAGCATGGCTTACGCTTGAAGAATGCAACACAGACACTCGAAGCCCGGAGCGCCGGTCCAGAAGAAGCCAAACTCCTCACCATTTCTCCGAACGCACCGGTCTTGTTGATTGACCAGCGAACATATCTCGAAGATGGCAGCATGTTTGAATACAGTCGTTCGCTCTTCCGTGGCGACTCGTACTCTTTCACCGTCGCCATGGGTCGCATATAACGCACGAAACAGAAATACGATTTCCCACCCTCTTTTCGACTCATATTGGAACTAAACAATCTTATTCTACGTATAAAAAAACGCTCAGAAGATGAATTCTGAGCGTTTTGCATTTTTCGTAAGTCAAACTTTATTGTGCTTCATACGTTATTCCATTCGGGTCCAACGTGTAAGACTCTAATTCCGTATCCGTCATCGGCTCGACACGATTACCGGCGTCCGCTTGTTGTACACGATAGCGTACTTCTTCAAGAAGCGGTTCGTTCAAGAAATAGTAGAAGTGTCCGTCATCTGCCCGGGCACCTTCTCCAGTCAATTGATATTGCACCGTATTGTGAAGCGCGCCAACATCTTCACTTAAACGCATATAGTCATTCGGGCCAAGTGTCGTCTGCATGTTGTCGCCGACGGCTTTCAAGACCTTATCGTAATTGTTTAGGAGTGAAGTACCGAGTGATTGTTCGAGCACGGCATTGATGACTTCCATCTGGCGTTGTCCACGACCGATGTCCCCACGTGGATCATCGTATCGATTTCGAACGTAGGCAAGTGCCTCTTCACCAGAAAGCTGTTGAAGTCCTTGTTCGATTTGAACTGTCTCACGTGACGCATCGTAACTGTTTTGTTGTGATGAGAACGGAACATCAATCTCAACGCCACCTACAGCATCAATGAAATCAACGAACCCTTGGAAGTTGAGCGAGACGACATGGTCGATTTCAACACCGACTAAATCTTCGATCGTGTTCGTCGCCATCCGCATCCCGTTGTTTGGATTCGATTCATCCATCGAACCGAAGTAGTAAGCGTGTGTGATCTTATCTTGGTCAAGTCCCGTCTTGCCATAAGGAATGTTATATCCCGTGTAGTCAATATTGACATACGAGTCACGCGGGATACTGAGCATCGTCGTCTGCTTTTCTTTCTTGTTTAAAATGACGACAATCATAACGTCCGATCGTCCGAACTCGCCACGCGCTTTCTTCTGTGGCGAAAGGTCTGTCCCTAAAACCAAGAACGTCTCCGTATCTTCTTTATCATAACGAGTCGGCTCAACCGTCGGGTCATCCTCTAATGTGACTTGGGTGCCTGACAACATATTGTGGGCTTTGTAAAACGCTGTACCGTAAATGCTAGATCCAGCAATAATCGCAATCAGCACGAGGGCACTAAATATCTTATAAAACGCAGACGGACCTGTGCGCTGTCTGCGAGCATGTGTTCTAGAATTCATATCGGTCTCCTTCGAGTCAAAATAATGAGCTTCACTCATTATAGAGGAAAGCGGTAAATTTGTCGAAAACGTTTTGATGACAAATTCGTTTCTTTACATTTTCCCACAGTTGAACACAGAAAAACCCGCGGAGATGACTCCGCAGGTTCGTTAATCCCGAATGGTGAAAAATCGTGTTGCCGCTTCTTGCCCACGGGCTTGTAAAGATTCCGCACAGCGCGATGCAGCCGCCCCGTCGAGCACGACCGTCACACCTGGATGGGCCTGGAGGATTGTGGCCGGCCAGTCGACCGTCGGTACGCTTTCAATCATATGTTGTACCGCTTCAGCTTTCCGCACCCCTGTCGCGACTAAGACGATTTCACGCGCATTCATGATCGTATCGAGTCCCATCGTGATCGCATGCGTCGGGACGTCTTCCAATCGGTCAAAAAAGCGACGGTTTGCCTCTCGTGTTGATTCGGTGAGTTCGGTCACGTGCGTCTTCGCATCGAGGGCCGTGCCCGGTTCATTAAATGCGATGTGACCATTTTCCCCGATACCAAGAAGTTGTAAGTCGACACCAAGCTTCCGAACGAGGTCTTCGTAACGAGCCGCTTCCGCTTTTGGGTCCGGTGCGTCCCCTTGAGGCAAGTGACTCTGTTTGAATGGCACTTCATCGAAGAGACGGTCTTTCATAAAGCGGTTGTAACTTTGAGGATGTTCGGGCGATAATCCGATATATTCATCTAAATTGACGCTCGTCACATGGCTACAATCGAGCGCGTCCTGTTTAAACATCTGATACATCCCGACCGGTGTGCTACCGGTTGCGAGACCGAGTACAAAGTCATGTTTCCCTGAAATCCGTTCTTTGATTAGCGTATAGGCGATTCGTTCCGCGTCGTTCGCCGTCTTTGCGACTAGTACATTCATCTTTGTTCCTCCCGTTCATATACGATTCGACCTTTGACGAAAGTCATCTGAACATGTGTCGTGTCATCCCAAACGACAAGGTCTGCATCAAACCCCGATTTGATATCGCCTTTTGTCGTCAACCCGAATTCTTTGGCCGCATTCGTCGAGGTCATTTTTACCGCTTCTTCCACCGTACATCCCGTATATGCCTGAATGTTTCGGAATGCAGCATCCATCGTCAACACACTGCCCGCAAGGTTCCCGGCTTGAAGTCGCGCAGCCCCGTCCGCTACGATGACCGGTTGGCCGCCAAGCTCATATTGTCCGTCCGGAAGTCCTTTTGCTCGCATCGCATCCGTGATGACGACAAGTTCATCTGCTCCTTTTAAGCGAAACGCGAAGTCGACCATCTCCGGACGACTATGGATCCCATCCGGAATGATTTCCGCGATGACTCCACCCTCTAAGAGACAATAGCCTACCGTTCCGGGTTCTCGATGATGTAACCCACGCATCTGGTTATAAAGATGCGTCCCGTGTTTGACGCCCGCCTGCTTGTTCTCTTCAAATGTCGCGCTCGTATGGCCCGCTGAACCGATCGCACCGGTTTCGCGAAGTACCGCTTCAAATGCACGTGCACCTGGCCGTTCCGGTGCATACGTAACGAGGCGGATATGACCGCCGGCAAGCTCTTGCCATTTTCGGAACTGCTCGGCGTCCGGGTCGATAATATATTCCGCCGGCTGTGCCCCAGCCATCTCCACGTTGACGAAAGGACCTTCCAAGTGAATCCCGATGAGTGTCGTATCCTGCGCTTCGATGACGTTTCGGACCGCCTTCAAAGCATGCTCAATCGCTTCTTTTGACTGCGTGATGGTCGTCGCAAAAAAAGAAGTGACGCCTTCTTGTAGCATGTCGTTACTCAACTGCCGAAGTTTTGATTCATCCGCATCCATCGTATCGACTTCATATCCCCCGTGGATATGCACATCGATGAGACCCGGTGTCACGAGTGCTCCAGCGACATCAATCACATGCTCATCCTGTTGTTCAAACTGTTCCATCGATCCGATTTCATCAATCGTTTGACCATTCCATCTGATATATCCACGTTCCCATGTATGTTCTGCTGACACGATACGAGCATTGATCAATGTCCCCATCGGTTCACCACTCCTTTTTGTTTTCCTCCATGTTATCATATCGGATAAAAGTATAGTTGTATAGACCAATTTTAAATAAATAAAAGATTGTTCACATTTGCGAACAACCTTCTCCTCTCTATGTCGATTGAATCGTGCCATATCGTCGGACAATCCATACTAACCGGAGGAATAACAAGACCGCTCCGGCTGCAAGTCCAGCAATCAAGCCAATCCAATAGCCGTCTGGTCCAAACCCGGCGTGCTCTGCCAAAACATACCCGAGAGGTAAACCGATGACCCAATAAGCGACGAGTGAAAGGACGAGCGTGATGTTGACGTCTTTAAAGCCACGTAATATCCCTTGGATCGGTGCCGCGACGGCATCTGACAATTGGAAGAATACAGCAAAAATCATAAAGTGCGCTGCAAGGTCCACGACCGTCGGGTCATTCGTATAAATGGCCGCGACCCGCTCGTTTTGCCAAAACAAAAAAGCACCCGAAAAGATAGAGACACCGAGACAGAGCGCGAGCCCGATTTTTGCATAGCGGACGGCATCCTGCAGTCGTTTCGCGCCGAGCTCATACCCCACGACAATCGTCAACGCGCTCGATGCCGAAAGTGGCAACATGTACACGAACGAGGCAAAGTTAATCGCCGCTTGGTGAGCCGCGACGATTTGGTCACCATATGAACTGAGCAATACCGTGACCGCCGCAAAGATGCTGACTTCGGCGAAAATGGCGAGCCCGATTGGGGTCCCAAGTTGTAACAACTCTTTTTGTCGGAGCCAGACCATCCGTTCGGTCGTCCGTAAAAACTTGTATTCGCGGAACGGCTTCCCGTTTCTCACGAAGAAGAAGGCCATGAAGAAGAGTAGCCAGTAAGTGATGCTCGAGGCGATTCCCGCTCCAACACCTCCGTACGCCGGCACACCTAGTTTTCCGAAGATGAAGATGTAATTTAATCCGACATTAATGGGTAACCCTAATAGTATGAGGATCATCGAGACTCTCGTCTTGCCAAGGGAATCCATGAGCGTGCGTAGCACATTGAACAGGAACATCGGCAAGACGCCGAATCCAAGGGCAAGCAAGTATTGCGTCGCGATTCGTTTCCCTTCTACACTGAGCCCCATGCTCTCGATCGCCATCGGCACAAGGAGTGAGCCCAACGTCAGCGTGATTACGCTCAGCATGATGGCTAAATAGATACCTTGAAACAAGGTACGTTGAATCTGTTGACGGTCTCGCGCACCAAGCGCTTGCGACACGATCGGGGCCACCGCCAGCAAGATTCCACTCAGTCCGGTATACACCGGCATCCACAAGCTTGAACCGACTCCGACACCAGCCAAATCGACGGCACCCGCCCGTCCGGACATGACGGTATCGAAAAAGCTAATCAAATAAAAAGACACTTGCGTGACTAGGATTGGAAAGAAAATCGTGAAGAACAGTTTGATTTTTTCGTTTAATGAATGTGTTTGGTACATGGACAACCCTCATCTCTTTTTCAGAAAGGAACTTATAATTATGAATCAACGGCATGCAGAAAAACTTAAATTTGAACTGTTGGAAACGTGGAACACGTTCAATCACTATGTGACGGAAGCCCTCACCTTTAACAATTCTGAGGATATTCACCGCGCCCGGGTGCATTTACGGAAACTGATCACCTTCATGCAACTATACGAAACGAAGCCGGCGACGTTTCGACAACTCAAACAATTGATGGAGGCACTCGGTCATGTGCGCGACCTCGACGTCCTCATCGAAACGTTTGATTCTAAATCCGAACTCGACCATGCGTTTCTTGAAGCGATGGAGACAGAACGTGCCATCGCACGGACGATTCTATCTACCCGTGTCAGTGAAAAAATGACACCGTCGCTCGATCAACAAGTACGTCGCTTCATCGGTGGACCGTTATTTCGTGCGTTCAAAAAAACGAACGCCTCCCCGATGTTAGAAAAGGCGAAAAGTGAGCGCAAGCAACGTGTGCGCGTCTATCATGAACGATCCAGTGGAAAAGAACAACTTGAAGCGCTCCATAAAGTCCGTTTAGCCGTCAAACGCGAACGCTATTTACATGAGTACTTGCTAAACTATGAATCGGATGCATCGATGGACACTGTCCGAACGTTAAAAAAAATGCAAACCGAACTCGGTGAGATGAACGACCATGACCAACTGTTAAAGCGTTGGCGGGCCTTCACCCCTCGAGCTGAACTACAGTCCGAATACGACCGAAAAATTGAAACATTACAGCAGGAACTCGATGCATCCGTGGAGCACCTATCGATTTAGCGAGATGTATAGCGCTCAATCAATAGTTCCAACAACTTCATTCCGGCAATCGAGTTTCCTTTTGAATCAAGTGCCGGACCAAATATGCCAAACCCGACGTTATTCAAATCCAGTTCGTGGTTCCCGACCGCCAAGATGGCACCCGACACCCCACTTTTTCCTGGAAGACCAACCCGGACAGCGAACTCACCCGATGCATCATACATGCCACACGTCGTCATGATGGCCTTGACGATTCGGACGACCCGACGTGGAATCAACTCTTCGCCCGTATCCGGGTCTTCTCCATTCCCTGCAAAGACACGCCCGATTCGTGCTAAATCAAAACAATCAATCTCGATGGCACACTGTTTCGTATACACATCAATGATCTCATCGACATCACCTTCCACAATTCCATGGTGACGCATGAAATAGAGCAAGGCACGATTCAAGTCGGTCGTCTCGTATTCAGAGCGGGCGACTTTTTCGTCGTACGTGACCTCCTCGACCGAGCGATTTAACAACGTCGCTAAAAACTGGCGGAACTGATAGATTTTGAGTTCTGCCGTCTCCCCCAAAATCATACTCGTCACCGCTAACGCCCCGGCGTTGATCATCGGATTGAGCGGTTTTGACGGGACCGTTTCCTCAAGTTTGGCGATGGAGTTGAATGCGTCCCCCGTCGGCTCCATCCCTACTTTCGAAAAGACATAGTCCTCCCCGAACTCCATCAGTACATAACAAAGGGTGAGCGCCTTCGATACGCTCTGAATCGTAAACTTGTGATGAACATCCCCCGCATGAATATACGTACCGTCCGGCAAACAAATTGCCACCCCGAGTAAATCGTTTTTCACATGTGCGAGTTCAGGGATATAATCTGCCACTTTCCCTTGAGCCGTGTACGGACGACACTCATCAACCAAGTGATTCAACTGTTGTTCGAGTACATTCATTCCATCACCTCATGTTCCATCAAATTTCAACCGGGTCATCTTATCATATTACCCGTCTGGTGGTCCATCATCTTTATACCAGTCTTCATCCGCCCAAATCATCGGTGGACTTTCCTCGTCTCCAACCAACTTTTCTCCATGTCGATTCATCGACAGAATAAACCCAGCTATGCCTACCATTACAAGCGTCGCAACGATAAGGAAGGAAGCCATTCCATCGTCCCCTTTCGAATTCGTGACAAATATGTCTAGAACTCCGTGACACTTATCCTATATCTCCGTCAACATTCCCGGTACCGTTAAGACGACAACAATTTCAGAGAAATGGGTGAATCAATTGAATCGAATCGCGATTATCGGAGGTGGCATCACCGGACTTGCCGCAGCCTATTATGCCAAAGAAGCCGGAGCTCATGTCACATTGATCGAGGCGCAGGACCATCTCGGTGGAAAAATCAAGACCATTTATCGGGATGGGTTTACGTTAGAGACTGGACCCGACGGTTATATGGCACGGAAGCCGACCTTGACATCACTTATTACGGATCTCGGTCTCGCAGATCAACTCGTCCGCTCCAGAACCGGGACTTCTTACATTTACGTACGGAAGCAACTGAGACAGATGCCGGCCGGATCGGTCATGGGCATCCCGACCAAGTTTTGGCCGATGGTCAAAACGGATCTCTTTACTTGGAGAGGAAAACTTCGCGCCGGATTCGATCTCGTGATTCCACGCGTGTATGCAGGAGAGGATATCTCGCTCGACCGTTTCTTTCGGACGAGACTCGGCTCAGAAGTCGTCGATACGATGATCGAACCGCTTCTGTCCGGGATTTACAACGGGACACTCGAAGACATGAGCATCGAGTCTACTTTCCCTCAGTTTATCACGATTGAACAAAAAACTCGCAGTCTGATTCTCGGAATGAAAGCACTCACTCCTCCCGTCCAAGCTGGTGTAAAGCCGTCCGAGACTGGTAAGTTCCTGTCGATTGAGCAAGGACTCGGAGCACTCGTCGAGGCGCTCCGTCCGTCAATCGATCGACTCATGTTAAAGACGCTTGTTCAATCCGTTCGACCTCATGAAGTCACATTTGCCGATGGGACGGTCGAACAGTTTGACGGCATCATTCTTGCGACTTCCCCTCAAGCACTCGGACCTCTGCTCGGATTCCCAGAAGCCGAACGCTTGTCATCGTTAAAACGTACCTCTTCGATGACCGTACTCGCCGCCTTCGACGAGTCAGATGTGGATGCGTTAGATGGAACCGGCTACGTCATCGCCAAATCGGAAGGAAACGCCTTGACCGCTTGTAGCTGGATGCATAAAAAATGGCCACACCTAGCTCCTAAAGGAAAAGCATTGCTCCGCATGTATATCGGTTCAGAACATGTCCCGTCCCTGCTCCATGAAGAGGATGATCAAATCGCAAACTTCGCTTTAAGCGAACTTCGACGCATTCAAAAAGTCGGGACTCCCCTCTTCACGAAAGTCGAACGACACATTCAAACGATGCCACAATATGAAGTCGGTCATAAACAGGACGTCCGCGCGTTCGAAGAAGCACTTCTGAAGTGGGACGGCGTCGAGGCGTGTGGTGCCATACTTCATGGAGTCGGATTACCTGACTGCGTCGATTCTGCCAAACGGGCGGTCGATCACTTACATCTTCGACAGGCGGTGACGGTATGAAACACATCGACTATAACGAAAATCCGTTCATCGTCATTTGGGAAGTCACACGGGCCTGTGCGCTCTCCTGCGTCCATTGCCGGGCAGAGGCACAATTTCACCGTTACGAAAACGAACTCGATACGGAAGAGGGAAAGGCATTGATTCGCGAGATTCATGCGATGGATAACCCGATTCTCGTCTTTACGGGCGGTGATCCTCTCATGCGTGAAGATTTATTTGAATTGACCGCATACGCCTCTTCCCTCGGGATGCGCGTCTCGATGACACCTTCCGCCACACCTCGAGTGACTCACGATGCCGTGAAACGAGCGAAAGCGGCTGGTTTGTCACGTTGGGCCTTCTCCATTGACGGACCGGACGCCGTGACGCATGACTATTTCCGCGGCACACGTGGCAGTTTCGACCGTACCATTCGAGGAATCTCATATTTCCGAGAGGAGGGAATGTCATTTCAAATCAATACGACGGTGACCGAATACAACGTCAATCGATTACCGGAAATGGCGAAACTCGTAGAATCCCTTGGCGTATCCGTCTGGACGCTCTTTTTCCTCGTGCCGACTGGACGTGGATCCCTGTTACAACCCATTACACCTGAGCGACATGAGGAAGTATTGAAATGGGCGTTCTCCCTACAAGAGACGGCACCCTTCATCATCTCGACGACGGAAGCCCAATTTTATCGGAGAGTCGCCCGACAAGAAAATCAGCGCCGCCGGACAGCAGGGCTCCCTCCAATCGGACATCCCCATGACGATTTGGCGAAGGCACCTCGCGGAACGAATGACGGCAACGGATTCGTCTTTATCTCACATACAGGGGACGTCCAGCCGTCCGGTTTTTTACCGATCCCCTGCGGAAACGTCCGAACGACACCTCTCGCCGATATTTATCGCCATCATCCGACGTTCAAGGCGCTGCGTGATCCCGACACTCATCATGGCAAGTGTGGGTATTGTGAGTATCGGTATCTATGTGGTGGTTCGCGGGCTAGAGCCTATGCGGTCACTGGCGATTATAAGGAGGCGGAACCGTACTGCATCTATCAGCCGGAACGTCCCCTCGTTTCACAATAAAGATTCCCATTTATTCCCTCTCCGTGTAAGATTGAATTATATGATGAGAAGGGAGCCACGTAGGTGCAGTCATTACCGATTGACGGATTATTCTATATTGGGTTGGGTACAATTTTTATCGTTACGACTTTACTCGGGTTCGGAATCAAGCGATGGACGAAACAAGGTATGATGGGATTTTACACGCTACTCGCAACAAGTCTTGGCTTATTCTTTTGGCTACTGCTCTGGTTTCAAGAAGCGACCCGCGCCAGCTTTATGGGAACCATCCCATGGGTACTCAACTTATTTTTCGGAACGGTACTCTATCTCATTTTTA
The DNA here is from genome assembly GCF_018617145.1 of Exiguobacterium sp. s75. Taxonomy (GTDB): domain Bacteria; phylum Bacillota; class Bacilli; order Exiguobacteriales; family Exiguobacteriaceae; genus Exiguobacterium; species Exiguobacterium profundum. Next base: position 31,830 of record NZ_JACSJQ010000004.1, on the reverse strand, counting down.
TAGGCATCAGTTATTTAATTTTGAGAAGAAAGCGTCGGCATACATAAAAGAGGAATCCGGTTGTGGATTCCTCTTTCTTTATGCATTGACTGTCGACGGGCGTAACGTCAACGCCCCGTTCTCGACATCGATGATGACCGTTTGACCATCCTCGACATCTCCAGCGAGGATGCTACGGGCAAGTTTCGTCTCAATCGTCCGTTGCACGTACCGGTTGATCGGTCTCGCACCGAATTGTGGTTCATACGCTTCGTCGGCAACGAACGTTTTGGCTGCGTCGGTGATCTCGATATGAATCGAGCGTGTCGTGAGCCGCTCGCTCATCCGTCCGACCGCTTTCTCGACGATTTGACCGATTTGGTCTTTCGTGAGCGGATGGAACAGAATCGTTTCATCGACCCGGTTCAAGAATTCAGGACGGAAATGGCGACGGAGTTTGTCGAGCACTTGACGCTCTTCGTCCTCATCAATCACGCCATCTTTCGCCGCTTCGAGCAAAATGTCTGCCCCAATGTTCGACGTCATGATGACAATCGTATTTTTGAAGTCGACGATGCGCCCGTGCGAATCGGTCAATCGACCATCATCGAGCAATTGTAGCAAGATGTTGAAGACGTCCGGATGTGCCTTCTCGACCTCATCGAGTAAGAGGACCGAGTACGGGTTACGGCGAACCGCTTCGGTCAACTGGCCGCCTTCCTCATATCCGATATAGCCAGGAGGCGCTCCGACGAGACGCGACACGGCATGTTTCTCCATATATTCACTCATATCGAGGCGAACGATATGGTCTTCTGAGTCAAACATCGCTTCTGCGAGCGCCTTCCCGAGTTCTGTCTTCCCGACCCCCGTCGGTCCGAGGAAGAGGAATGAGCCGATCGGACGATTCGGATCTTTGATGCCAGCACGCGCCCGAATGACCGCATCGCTGACGAGACGAATCGCATCATCTTGTCCGAACACGCGTTTATGCAAGACCGTTTCTAGATTGAGGAGCTTATCCCGCTCTCCTTCTGTCAGTTTCGTCACCGGTATGCCCGTCCATTTTGAGACGACCTCGGCGATTTCTTCTTCCGTCACCTCTTCCCGCACGAGTTCGCGTGTCACCGAACTCGCCAACTGTTCCGCTTCTTCGAGTTCTCGCTCAAGCTCCGGGATTCGTCCGTATTTCAGTTCCGAGGCCCGGTTCAAATCGTAACGACTCTCTGCCTCTTGTAACTCGAGACGTACTTTCTCGAGATCTCCGCGGATTTGTTGTACGCGGTGCGTCGACTCCTTCTCATTCTCCCAGCGGAGACGTAACGAGTCAGACTGTTCACGAAGTGACGCCAATTCCTGCTGAAGCGCCTCAAGTCGCTTCATGGAAGCGGCATCGCTCTCTTTTTTAAGAGCCGCCTCTTCGATTTCAAGCTGCATGACCCGACGGACCAATTCATCGAGTTCAGCCGGCATCGACTCCATCTCCGTCCGAATCATTGCACACGACTCATCGACGAGATCGATCGCCTTGTCCGGCATGAAACGGTCGGTGATATAGCGATTGGATAATACAGCCGCTGCGACGAGCGCATTGTCATGGATGCGTACCCCGTGGTGAATCTCGAAGCGTTCTTTCAAACCGCGCAAGATGGAAACCGTATCCTCGACATCCGGTTCAGCGACAAGTACTTGTTGGAAACGCCGCTCGAGGGCCGGGTCCTTCTCGATATATTGACGATACTCGTCAAGTGTCGTCGCACCGATACAATGCAGTTCGCCTCGGGCGAGCATCGGTTTCAACATGTTCCCGGCATCCATCGATCCCTCCGACTTCCCTGCACCGACAATCGTGTGCAGTTCATCGATGAAGAGGATGATGGTGCCTTCCGCTTCTTTCACTTCGGACAAGACTGCCTGTAGACGTTCCTCGAACTCCCCACGATATTTCGCACCGGCAACGAGGGAACTCATATCGAGACTGAAGATGGTTTTGTCTTTCAAACTTTCCGGCACATCTCCACGAACGATACGCTGGGCGAGCCCTTCGACAATCGCCGTCTTCCCGACACCCGGTTCCCCGATGAGGACTGGGTTGTTTTTCGTTTTCCGACTCAAAATCCGGATGACACGACGAATCTCGCTATCCCGTCCGATGACCGGATCGATTTTCCCGGTCTTCACTTCTTGAATGAGGTCTCGTCCGTATTTCGTCAAGACGTCATACGTCGCTTCAGGCGACTTCGAAGTGATCCGACGATTGCCTCGTACGGCGACGAGCGCCTCACGGAGACGGTCTTCTGTGATCCCTTTTCGCTCGAGCATCGCCTGTGCTTGACTACTGTTCAACAAGATGCCGAGTAAAATATGTTCGACCGATACGTATTCATCGTTCATCCCTGTCGCTTCTCGCTCCGCCGTCGTTAGAACGTTCAGCAAAGAAGCCGAAATCATCGGTGTCGTCGGATTTTGAAGTTTTGGTGCATTTCTTAAAGAAAGTGCGACTTCGCCTTCAATCTCAGACACGTTGATTTCCATTTTTTGAAACAGCAACGGCGCGATCCCGTCCGTCTGCGAAATCATGGACGCCAAGACGTGCCACTCATTGATTTCACTATGATGATATTGTTTCGCTAACGCCTGTGAACTGACAATGCATTCATGTGCTTTATCTGTAAAACGATTAAAGTCCATCACGATTCCTCCTTATTCATAACGTTCGATTTGCTCATAAACAGAACGGTACGTCTCATCAAGAGGCAGGTCGACCTCGAGTTGGACGAATAAGTCCGACCGCACCTTCGAGGCGGTCATGACACCGCGACCAGGGATCCGCATCCGTTGTCCCGGACGGCTTCCCGGTTTCACTTTCAGCTTCACGCGTCCCCCGTCGAGCGTGGCAACGATGACGCTCGCCCCGTCTAAAAAGTCGAGCGGACGCAATCGTTTCACGGTCACGATATGCTCTCCTTCACGACGATACGTATCGTCATCCGCAAAGTGAAGTTCGACATATACATCTCCTCGGTTTCCCGATTGTCCGACGCGGCTACCTTTTCCTTTCAACCGCAACTTCTGACCTTCGTAGGCACCTTGTGGAATTTTGACGTTCACGGTACCCGTTTGAAGACGTAGACTCACTTTCGACTCTTTCGTCAATTGACTGAGCGGGATGTTGACACGAACAGTCTCATCCAAGTCTTCCTCGACTGCTTGGTCAAAGAAGCTTCCGAACATATCTTCAAATCCGAAAGTCCGAGAGGTCGTACGCGATCCGCCTCCGAATTGTCGGAATAGATCTTCGAATTGTGACGAGCCTTCCCCGTAAGTCTCTCCACCGCCACCGAACCCTTGTCCGAACGACGGTCCATCCGGGCTACCGTATCGATCATAGTTCGCCTTTTTCTCTGGGTCGCTCAATACGTCAAACGCTTCCTGGACCGACTTGAATCGTTCTTGTGCGCCAGGGTCTTTATTGACGTCCGGATGGTATTGTTTCGCCAGTTTCCGGTATGCACGTTTAATCTCTTGCTCGGTCGCCTCCTTGGAGACACCGAGCTCGTCGTAATAGTTTTTAGCCATATGGATTCACCTCACCTATCCCTTTCCCGTTTCTGTTAACTCTATTCTACTCAATTGGTCAAATAAGGTCAAAGATAATCCTTTCACTTTTCATACGAAAAAAAGAAGAGATTCGTTTCAAAAAACGAACCTCTTCTCGATTAGAAGTAGACTTTCGGGCTATCCATGCCGTCCTCAAACACAATCGTCACTTCAGGGTCTCCGCCAAGTGACGTCACGTTGATACGAACCGGAACGTTCCGGCTATATTCCCAACGGTTTTCGAGCAAGCCGACCACGTGTTGTGTGAAGCCGACGAGCTCAGCGCGACTGTAAAACTGAATCGGGATATCAATCTCCATTCTCGATAGATCTCCGTTCTGATAAAAGCCCTTCCCAATCATCCCGCTATAGTCCGGGAAAAGGTCGGCAATCCGATCGCTGAAGAGCGTAAATTTCTGAGCGTCCTCGCGTACGTCAGACGTCGCCGATGTCGACGGGAAATAGTAGTACTTCTCATCGATCGCTTTCCAGTCGCCCGATTTGACTTGATCCGCCGTCCCAACGAAGGCCGACTTGATATAGTTCCCCGGTGTCGGTGAACCTTGTGTCGATTTCATATAGAGCGCGACATTGATATCGAGGTCCTTGAAGTCTTCACGCTTTCGTAATTGGGAGACGAGTTCGTTCGCCATACGTTCCCCATCTGCGATTACTTTCTTTTGATCGAGTTTGACGGTATATGTCGGACCATAGTTCGGTGCTTGGAAGACATATTCACGGTTCAAAATAAGTGCAAACGATACGCCCCCAACCTGGTACCCGCTGTCCTCTTTCGTCATGTAATTTTGTTCGACAATCGAAGCTAAATAAAGCGGTGATTTCTTGTTCGCATCGACGAACTTGTCGTCTTCGACTTCTGCCTTGCCATCCGCATAAGCCGGGTTCAAGGGGGTCAACCCTTCATTACTTTTATCTTTCCGTGCGAGCAGACGAGATACATCCTCCGCGTTCAACAGCTGTCCCTCTTGATAAGCGAACTTTTCCGGGTCGAACGCGTCCGTTGAGTGACGCATGAGACCGAGTTCGACTTCTTCGAGTTCTAACGATGAACTGACTTGACGTTGGGCGAGTCCTCTCGCTGCCGCCGGTTTGAACGGAATGACCATCTGATAGTATGAGTCACGGGCTTCAATCGCTTGTGTGACGCCTTCGGCCGCTGTTTCGTCCCCAGTTGGTGTCGCTTCTTCTTCACCCATCGGTATTTTCATTGAACATCCACTCAACAATAGCGCCGAGGCGATTGTCGGGATGACGAGTTGTTTCCATTTCATCTATGTCTAGCTCCTTTGAACATCGTTTCCTATTTCACTTTGTCCATTATAACAAAATCGTTCCACGAAAAAAGTATCGAAGCGGAATCAGAACAAATCCCTTCTCGGATGAACGAGAAGGGATTTCGATTTATGGTTTCGTTGACGGGTGGTTGCGACGAATCAACAGTAGGAGTCCTGACGCGAAGAGAAGTGTACCGAGCATGACGTGCCACAGATCATCCGCTTCGCCTGTCATCGGAAGTACGCCTTGTGCGTAGGGATCGGCTTCATCGATGTGCTCGACTCGTTTCGCTCCACTCTCTTTGACGATGACTTTCACGACAGGTGGTGTGGCTTTCACCTCTGTCTTCTGCTTGTTAGCGTCTTGTTTTGGCTCTTCTTTTACCGGAACAGGTTGCTTCACCGCCACCGGTACGTCAACGGAGCGAGTAACCCTGATCCCTTCATCCACCTCGAAGATGAATGTGGCACGTTGAATCAATTCAGCCCCGGCTCTCACATCATAAGATGGGAGGAGCGGAAGCTCAAACGAGAACGTCACTTCTTCTTCCGGACCGAGTCCGTCTCTGAAGGTAGGAATTGCTTCGACTTGCTCCGTGAATCGTTGATTTGCCTGGTTTCGTTCTTCTTCTGTCAAGGCACCGCTTGGCCATGTGAGCATCGCGTCCGCTAAAAACAAGGTGACTTTCGAAGGATTGGTGACCGTATACGTATAGCGAACGGGCTCTCCCGGTTGAACGGTCGCCTTCTCAACCGTCGCATTCACGGTGAAGTCTGGTGTTTGTAAAAGGATTATCTGTTGACTTTCTGATGTGACGACCCGGTTGAATTCATCCAGCCCGGTCACTTGAAAGACACTGCCGATTTCAGGATGTGCGTCGAACGAATATCCGGTCGGAATCGATAAGACTTCTGTCACTTCCACCCGTTCCCCCGGCAAGAGACCGTCTTCTCCTATTAATTCATGCAAACGATCAAATACGTGTTGATTGAACGATTCGATTGATTGATGATCGATGTCTCCGCTCACATACTCGTGAGAGAATTCTGTCACCGTCATCGGCGTGTCTCCTGTGTTTTCTACAATGAACGTATACGATATTTCGCCTCCGACAACGGCTCGGTCGACTGCGGCGATATTGATTGCTTCAACGGCGAGCTTCGGTAACGTCGGTTCAGTCGTCGGCTCTTCGACGATTGGTTCTGGTTCAACCGGTGGCGTCACTTCTTCTGATAGATCTGGTTCTGTGACAACAGGCGGTTCTTCCTCTTCGACAGGATAGGCTTCCGTGATGGTGTTTGGAGAAAACGTATACGGTACACCTTCCGCATTGTAGAGCGTGATGAGGTCAATCAACGAGTCGTCTACTGCTTCCGCATCAATCATAAATCGCCAAACGTCAGCTGATTCACGGCTCCCGTAATACGTGATTCCTTCATAGACGAGACTTGATTCATATAATGTTTCGCTTTCCTCATCTGTCAAATTCACTTGAATATACCGGAACGTGGTCGTGTCCGCTTTGGCGGTAGGCACCCCAAATAAGGTTGAAAGGAACATGAGGATGGTAAATACGGCTACGAAGCGCTGGATGTTGTGTGTCATGATGTTGGTCCCTCCTCTAAGGTGAAAACAAGCGCTCGAATCGCAATCGTTCCGATGACGACGTTCACCACGTAGAGGAATGAGAGGAATGTGTGTGTGAACGTCATGATGTCAAAGGGTTCTCTCGCAAAAATATATTAGCATTTTGATTTAGTTAATCTATACCCCTCACACGCTTGTGCGAACCTGCTCAATCCCATTTATTTCCGAAAAATAAAAAACGTTCGCCGAAGCGAACGTCCAGACTGTAGACAAAGTATAGGTCTTATGCACAATCCGGACACGGCTCGCTTTCCTAGGGGCAAGCAGGGAGCCGCATCGCGACTGCGTCACTGCTGGGTCTCCCTTTGCTTGCTATTCCCTCAGAAGTCTCGCCTGCCCGTTCTTGGTCACCTTTTGTCCTTCGTCCCATATAATGGTGTGAGAAGAACACACAGAGGGCGGATCTAATGATCAACAAGTCGACACCATCCATCCTTCACGGTCTGACGAACGGAACGGATGTTGAACAGCGGCCCGAGGAGGATGATCTCGGCGTTTACCTTCCCTTTCCCCTAAAACATCGATTCAAAGTAAATACCGAGCTTTTTCTTCGGCTGTCGTGACCTTAGAAAAAGACAAACGGCCGCCAGATGACGACCGTTTGCGTTGCTCGCCCGACGGCGCCCCGACTCCTTCAGGAAAGCAATCCGACGGAGACCCAGCAGCGACCTAGGTCGCGATGCGGCTCCGGGATTGCCTGAGGAAAGCGTGGGCGCCGGAAGGACGAGTTCGAACATGTTATTTGTCAACAAGCTGAACGTTCGCCGAAGCGAACGTCTTATGCTTGTTCATGTAAAAAGTCGAGCAGTTTTGCCTCATCCCATACTTCAATTCCGAGAGATTCCGCTTTCGCCAGCTTCGAACCTGCTTTTTCACCGGCGACGAGCAAGTCTGTGTTCTTACTTACACTTCCCGTTACACTCGCTCCGAGAAGTTCAAGCTGTTTCCCAGCCTCGCTACGTGTCATCTCATGCAACTTCCCAGTCAATACGACTGTCTTCCCAGAGAGCGGTGCTCCTTCCATCGTTGGTCGTTTCGTTCCTTTGAAGGAAAGATTGACTCCCGATTCTGAAAGTTCTTTGACGAGTTCACGTGCTTCCGGTTTTTCGAAATAGAGAACGATCGATTCTGCCATCTTTGTCCCGATGCCATCGATGGCTGTCAATTCTTCGACTGTCGCCGCGATGATTGCCTCCATCGTCTCGAACCGTTCTGCAATCAAAGAAGCCGCCTTTTGTCCGACGAGTCGAATCCCGAGGGCGAAGAGCACCCGTTCCAATGAATTTTGCTTCGACTGTTCGATTGCCGAGAGCAAGTTCGTCACTGACGTCTCGCCCATGCGCTCGAGTCCAAGTAAATCATCTCGGTCCAAGCGATACAGGTCGGCCACATTGTGAACGAGCCCTGCTTCGTGAAGCTGCGTGATGACTTTCTCGCCGAGCCCGTCGATGTTCATCGCTTGTCTCGACACGAAATGGATGAGTCCTTCAAGCAGTTGTGCCGGACATTCCGGATTGACGCAACGATGATCCGCCTCTCCTTCGAGTCGAATCAACTCCGACCCACACGCCGGACAATGCGTCGGGAATTCAATCACCCGCTCTTCCCCGCTCCGTTCACTCGCCAGTGCCGATACGACGGCCGGAATGACATCTCCTGCTTTTTTGATGACGACTCGGTCACCGATATGAAGATCTTTTTCCTTTATAAAATCTTCATTGTGAAGCGTCGCATACGTCACGGTCGACCCCGCCACAGAAACCGGGGCAAATCGTGCCCGTGGTGTGACCTTCCCCGTACGACCGACACTAAAATCGACGTCCTCGATCGTCGTCACGACTTCTTCTGCCGGGAACTTGTACGCGACGGCCCAGCGCGGACTTTTAGCGGTGAAACCAAGTTGTTCCTGTTCTTCATACCCGGCCACTTTGATGACAATCCCATCAATTTCATATGGGAGGTCACTCCGTTTTGTCACGTATGTCTCAATGTAATCCCACAGTTCATCCGCCGTCTGGCATGTTGTATAATCTCCGCTCACTGCGACACCGAGTCGTTTCAAATAATCGAGTGATTCGTCATGTGACGCGACGAGATCGTCTTGCGACACCAAACCGTATGCGAAGAACGCCAAATTTCTTGACGCCGCAATTTTTGAGTCGAGTTGTCGAAGTGAACCGGCAGCAGCGTTTCTCGGATTTGCGAAAAGTGGTTCGCCGATACGTTCTCGTTCATCATTCAATTGTTCGAACGAACGTTTCGGCATGTACGCCTCACCTCGCACTTCAAACGTCACGTCCTCATTTAATCGGAGAGGGATGGAACGAATCGTCTTCAAGTTTTGCGTGATGTCCTCACCCGTCGTCCCGTCCCCGCGCGTCGCACCACGGACGAGACGACCATTCTCATATTTTAACGAGACAGCGAGACCATCAAATTTGAGTTCTGCCACAAATGTCGGCGTGTAGCCGAGATCTTTCTCGATTCGCTCCACCCACTCGACGAGTTCCTCTTTCGAGAAGACGTTGCCAAGCGAGAGCATCGGCGTGTCATGTGTCACTTTGACAAATGCGTCGAGCGGAGCCCCTCCGACGCGTTGCGTCGGAGAATCCGGTGTTCGAAGTTCAGGATAATCAGTCTCGATTTGAATCAATTCGTTCATCAATCGGTCATACTCCGAATCCGGCACGCTCGGACGGTCGAGTACGTAATACTCGTAACCATATTGATTTAACGTTTGACGTAGCTCTTCTACGCGTTCTGCCATCTCCATATTCTCACCTCACGCTTTTTCGATAGGGGCAAATTTAGCCAATAGGCGCTTGATCCCGACTTCCGGGAATGCGATGTCGACTTCGAGTTGGTCGCCTTCACCACGTGTCTGTACGACCGTCCCTTGTCCCCATTTTTTATGATTCGCTTTGTCGCCGACATTCCATCCGACCGTTTCGGCACCGGACGATTGGGCGAGTTTCGGCTTCGGTTTCGAACTAAAGCCATTCACCGGTAACTTCCCTGGTGACTCGACCGGGTTCCACGGCATCGGTTTTCTCGCCTTACCGGACCGCTCCAACAACGTTTCCGGCAACTCATGCAAGAATCTCGACTCCGGGTTGTTTTGGAAGCGACCATATAGCATCCGTGACTGGGCACGTGTCAAATAGAGACGCTTCTCGGCACGGGTGATTCCGACATACGCAAGACGACGTTCTTCTTCCATCTCTTCCTCGTCGTTCAAGGCACGGCTGTGCGGGAAAAGTCCTTCTTCCATTCCAATCAAGAAGACGACCGGGAATTCAAGTCCCTTCGCCGAGTGCAACGTCATCAAGGTGACTTGATGTGACTCATCGACTTCATCGAGTGAATCGAGGTCTGAGACGAGCGTCAAATCGGTAAGGAAGGCGACGAGCGTCTGTTCATCGCTCTCTTTCTCAAAGTTTTGGGCGACCGACAGAAACTCTTGCAAGTTCTCAAGTCGGCTTTCCGCCTCAAGCGTCTTCTCGATTTTGAGCATCTCTTCATAACCTGTCTTCTTCAACACTTCCTCAACGAGTTCTGAAATGGAGAGGTAGTCCGCCATCTGCCGTAAATCCAGCATCATTTGGCGGAATTCCGCGAGTTTCGTCGCAGTGCGTGGGGCGATGCCTGACAATTCGATGTCACGAATCGCATCCATAAGTGAGACGCCTTGCATATCTGCAAAGTCACCTAGTTTATCAATCGTCGCAGCACCAATCCCGCGTTTCGGCTCATTGACGACGCGAACGAACGAGATGTCCTCATCCGGGTTGGCAATCAATCGCAAGTATGCGAGGACGTCCTTGATCTCTTTTCGCTCATAGAACTTCGTCCCGCCGACCATTTTGTATGGGATGTTCGATTTGAGGAGCATCTCCTCAAGTCCACGTGATTGTGCGTTCGTCCGGTAAAGGACCGCCATCTGTCCGTAGTCCATCCCTTCCATCTTCAGCTCTTTCATCTGGTTCATGATGAAGAACGCCTCATCGCGATCGTCCGATGCGACATGGAGCAACAATTTCTCCCCTTCGTCATTTTCAGTCCACAAGTTCTTCTCTTTCCGGGAAGCGTTGTTTTGGATGACGCCGTTGGCCGCCTCTAAAATCCGTTTCGTCGAACGATAGTTTTGTTCGAGCAAGATGACATGGGCGCTCGGATAATCTTTCTCGAACGTCAAGATGTTGGCGATGTCGGCACCGCGCCAACGATAAATGGACTGATCCGAATCCCCAACGACACACAAATTCTCATGTGCCTGTGCGAGAAGTTTGACGAGCGTATATTGGGCACGGTTCGTATCCTGATACTCATCGACATGGATGTACTTGAATTTCTTCTGATAGAACGCCAACACGTCCGGTGCTTCTTGGAATAAGTGAATCGTCTTCATGATCAAGTCGTCAAAGTCGAGCACATTGTTTTGTTTCAGCTTTTTCTCATACGCCGTATAGACGTCCGAGATGATTCGCTCGTACGGATTGTTCCCGACGAGGGCGGCCGCATCCTTCGCCGTGCGCAGTTCGTTTTTATGATTTGAAATCATCCCGAGAAGGGTACGCGGTTCGTACTTCTTCGGATCGAGGTTCAATTCTTTCAACACCTGTTTGATTGCTGTCAATTGATCCGAGGCATCTAAAATGGAAAAGCTCCTGTCATAGCGGATGCGATCGATATCGCGTCGTAAAATCCGGACGCACATGGAGTGGAATGTAGAAATCCAAATGTCTTCGGCGACACCACCCACAAGACGGGCAATCCGATCTTTCATTTCTCGTGCTGCCTTATTCGTGAACGTGATCGCTAAAATGTTCCACGGTGCCACTTGCTTCGCCGCCATCAAATAGGCGACACGATGGGTCAAGACACGAGTCTTCCCAGACCCTGCACCCGCCATGATCAACAGCGGGCCATCCGTATGCTTCACCGCTTCTGCTTGTTCCGGGTTCATCCCTTTGACTAATTCTTCGCTAAGATTATACATAATCGTTTCCTTCCTTGTTCCAAACGTTTGTTCTTATTTTATCGGAGTGCTCGTACAGTCGCAAGTGCTCCAGCTAAGTCTTCATAAATGATATTGCCGACAACAATCGTGTCGACATGTGCACCCATTAATCGTGCCGTCTCTTCTCCCTCAATGCCACCACCGTAAAAGAGATGTGCATCAGGTAACGCCAAACGAATCTCTTTGACGACATCAGGATTCCCGAGTCGTCCACTATATTCGATATAGAGCGAGGGAAGACGGAACAAGTGATGTCCAACTTCCGCGTATGCCACGGATTCTTCGATCGTCAAATCGCATCGCGCTTCCGTCACGTCAGCGACTTTCGCCTCCGGGTTTAAGACGAGATATCCTTGAGCCGTGACAAGACGAGCATCAAAGAAATGGCCGAATCGTTCAAACGCACGGGCATGATGACCAATGATCCATTCCGGAGTTCCTGCATTCAGCACGGTGGGCACGAAGTAATGATTGAATCCGTGGATGACTTGACTAGGATGGCTAATCTCAAGTGCGATTGGAATCCTGGCATCTCGGACTCTCGCATAAAGCGCAAATGTATTCTCTGCATCAATCCCATCCGTTCCCCCGATCAAAAAGGCGTCGGTCCCCGAATGGATAAGCGCCTCGAGCGCCTCATCTGTGAGCTCCTTATTCGGATCTAGTTTAAACACATGTCGCCACGTCTGAAATTCCAACTCATTCCCTCCTATCGAATCCTTCTATAGTGTATCGATTTTTTTCCTCCCGTGCATCTCTCCAACAAAAAAAGACTTGCCGAAGCAAGTCACGAACGTGCCGTACGATTCCGTTCCCGATCCGTCAACCATTTCGCAACAAGCAAGGCGAATAGACCGTAAACAGGAACGAACCAGAGCGGATTCGCTAAAAAGAATCCGAGCACCGGTATGTCAAGGAGCGGCGAGTCCGGTGAACAGAGTGCCGTTCCATTGACGATGGCGATAAACGGAAGAACCGGAACAATGAAGACGTATCCGAAGTTGATCCAAAATGCTTTCATATGACAATCTCCTTATCCTAAGATGATTGATTCTTTTGGATAGTTATACATCCGCTTCGGTTGTCTCCGTTGCAGGATGAGAATGAAGGCGATGACGCCGATTCGGCCGATGAACATGAGAATCGTCAACACCCATTTTCCAACGTTACTAAACTCGGAAGACAATCCGACGGATAGACCCGTCGTCCCGAACGCAGAACACGCCTCGAATAAGATTCGTGTCAACGAAGCATCCTCAAAATAAGCCATGACCATGACACCTGATAGTAACACGGCAAGCGAAACCGTAATGATCACGAACGCTTTCCAAATATCTTCAAGGACGATTTCACGACCGAAAATTTTAATGGACGAGTCCCCGCGAATGAAGGCGATGACAGCGAGAACGGCTACAGCAAACGTCGTCGTCCGAATCCCCCCACCGACAGACGATGGAGATGCCCCGATGAACATCAGGATGGACAGGAGCAACATGCTCGCTTCAGAGAATAGATTGACATCGACCGTCGATAGACCACCATTTCGTGTCGTCACGGATTGGAACAACGAATCCGAAAGTGCCAACCAGAGCGGCAAGTCCTTAAAGGCATTATTGTATTCAAAGATGAACAAGCCGACCGTACCGACGGCAATCAAAATAAAGAAGGTTGAGACCGTCAATTTCGTGAACAACGAGAATCGACTCGGGAACGTGTGACGTTTCCGTGTGATTCGGCTCACCAAGTACGTTCGAATCTCTACAAGCACCGGGAATCCGATGGCACCACCGGTCATGAGCGCGATTTGCGTAAAGATGACGAATGGGTCCTCACGGAATGGCGCGAGCGAACTTCCCGTAATGTCAAACCCGGCATTCGTCGTCGCACTGATCGACCCGAACAATCCTTGTAAGAAGGCTTCTCCGATGGTATCAAAATAATTTAAGTAATGGACCCCGAGCACGACGGCACCGACCGCCTCGATGGCGATAACGGTGATCACGATTTCCGTGATGTATTTAACAATACCAGACATGGACGTCTGGTTTTGGTCGCGTAAAATCAGTTGTCTTTCCCTAAACCCAATCCGTTTCCCAAGTAAGATCCACATGATGACGTGCAAACTGATCAATCCGACACCGCTCACTTGGACGATGAACAGAATGATAAATAAGCCGAACGTGGAGAAGGTATCGGTGACTACAATCGGTGTCAGGCCGGTGACACTGACACAGCTCACCGCAAAGAAGACAAGGTCGGTAAACGTGATCGTCACTCCAGGCTTATGGGCGATTGGTAAGGCGAGGAGCAAAACTGATAAAATCGCTGCCGCACTATAAATTAACACGAGTGTTTGGACCGGTGTTAAACTTCGAAAGAACAATTGTAAGTTCAGTTTCATGAATTTCTGTTGCATCTCGCCCCTCCCCTCCATCAAAAACAAGATGACTCTTACGAGTCACCTTTTGTTTGTTGTAGACGTTCAAGAGCGAGATCGTATCCACCTGTCCCATAGTTCAAGCATCGCTTCACACGTGAAATCGTGGCCGTTGAGGCGCCTGTCGCATCCTCAATTTTATGATACGTGTTTCCTTCACGAATTTGCCGCGCCACTTCAAGTCGTTGCGCAAGTGCTTGAATTTCATTAACAGTCGCTAAATCTTCGAATAATTGATAACAGTCTTCGAGTGTCTCGAGCTTCAAAATCGCTTCAAACAATTGATCGAGCTCTCGACCTCGTAATTTATCGAGTTGCATCCGCAAGCATCCTCTCTACTCATACTTCTTTCTCATTCTAAAGCAGGGGCGCCCCGGACTCAACTATTCATCGCAAAATCGCAGGAAATAGTACTTGTTTCTTCATGACTTCGTAAATGCCGAGAGGTGTCGCCCGAACATATGGCAAATGGGTAGATGCTAAAAATAGTAATGTATAAATCGGATCTTCGAACTGATAGCCCCTCGCCATGAGCTCGTCTCGCAGCTGTTTCTCTTGACCGATGAGTGTTTCGAGTGGCTCCGTCGACGTCATCCCACAGAGTGGTAACGGAATCTCGGCAACGATTTCGCCCTGGTCTACGAGGACAATCCCGCCTCCGAGCTCGTTCATTCGTTTGAACGCCAGTAACATATCCTGTTTACATTTCCCTAGAATCAAGTAGTCTCCACTGATCGAGTACGAACTGACAAGTCCACCAAAATCTCGGGCGAAACCTTTCAAGACTGTGTTCAATCGCCATTTCCCTTCTTTATCAAGCAACATGAGAAACGATTCGTCTCCATCACGCGGCAATGCATCTTGACCCGTGTCATGCGTAATTTTAAACAGTTTCATGATGACTGAGTTGATCATGTCGAGTCCGACGGGCATGCTGAAAGATAGGTCTTGTGGCGTCAGTTCGATTGAAACGTCTGTCGACGGCATCTTATTGAGGACTGCTTCCACTAATTCGTTCGGGAAAAGCGATACCCCATCACGATAAATCCATTGCCCTTTCGCAATCACAGCCGTCGGACGCGGTTCCTCGATGGCATCTAGAATGTTCAAGTGCGCGATACGGCCTGGCGCAATCGCCCCTAAAATGTGATCGAGGTCAAAGTGACGAGCCACGTTATGAGAGACAATCCGGTAGGCTTCGATAGCCGGTAATCCCACTTCGATCAAAATGCGGACAAGAGCATCCTGCATGCCGTCCTCATAAAAGCCCGGTGTCGAACCGTCCGTTGTCACCATGAGATGGTCGAACGCCGTCAGTCCATTTGCCAATAGATCACGGATCATCTCCGGCAGGTCCGGACGAATCGAGGAATGTCGAAGCGTCGTCGTATAACCTAGTTCCAATCGATTGAACGCCTCTTCCGCCGTCATCGCCTCATGGTCGCTGTGTACTCCCATCAACGCCATTTTAGTCAATGTCTTCCGCGACGCCCCCGGAAAATGCCCCTCGACCGGCAAACCGCACGTCTCGGCGTCAAGCATCCACTGAAGCATCTCATCATCACCCTTCAAGGCGCGCGGCCATGCCGTTAATTCACCTGCCATGACGACGTCCGGATGGTTAAACCACTCGTGAATGCGTTCCGAGTCGACAGCCACGCTCTCCCGGTCCAACTCCGTTTGCGTATCCAAACGGGCCCACCAATATGTACTCGTCGGCAATTGTTGAATCGCATCGAGTTGCGCAAACGCTTGCTCTTTATCTTGTAAAAAAAGCAGCATGTTGTCATTGACGAGCGTCGTCGTTCCACGCTCTCCTGCATATTTTGACAACGTCGCCGGATTGTATAATTGAAACGGATGAGCGTGAGGCTCGATATACCCAGGTACAATATACTTTCCTGTCACATCGACCGTTTCGACCGCTGATTCTGGTAAGTCTGGACCGACATACACGATGCGATCTCCCTCAATCCAAATATTCGCGGTTCTCCATTGTTTTACGTAGACGTTCAAATACGTTGCGTTTTGTAAGACGAGCGAAGGTGGCCGCAATCGATCTACGACTTCAAGTTGTGAACGAATCATCACTTTAGACCACGGTGCCCGCGCCGTTCTTTTTGTTGGCATCGAACCCAATCCTCCCTTTTTCCCTTTCAAAGCTATAAAAGAATAATTTTGAAAGCGTTTTCTTTACCTGTTTCAAGTTTACCTTTTCTCTGAATGGGTCGCAAGTTATGTTCCCTATTGTAACAAATTTCACATATATTTTTCACAAAAAAGGCGACTCTTCCTATGAAGAGTCACCTACATCAAATTTGAGTCATGACGGTTTTACGTAAGTACAGGTGCAATTGATTGACCGGAATCGGTTTACTGTAATGATAACCTTGAATGAGCGAACCACTATATTCTAATACGAACGCAAGCTGTTCCGGTCGCTCGACCCCTTCCGTGACAATCTCGAGTCCAAGCGTTTGGAAAGTTTGATATAGCCCTTCTAACAGCGCGCGGTCAAATTTATTCTCCGGAATCCCTTTCACGAAGTTTTGATCGATTTTAACGATGTCGAGACACAGGGATTGCAAGTATGAAAGCGACGATGTTCCGACACCGAAGTCATCAAGTGATATTTTGACACCGATGGCCTTTAACGCTTGAATGAATTGTTGAAGTTCATACACATTCCCACCGACTTCACTCTCTGTGATTTCCACATGCAACCGATGTGGGGGAAATCCTGTCTTAGCGAGCGTTTCCTCCAACGCTTCTAAAAACGAGTCGTCTAAAATCTGACGCTTCGATACGTTGATCGATAAAAATAAATCAAACCGCTCTGCGTACTCTTGAATCTCGGTGATGGCGCGCACAAGCACCCAGCGTCCCACATCCGAGATGAGCCCGAGTTGCTCCGCAACCGGAATGAACACGCCGGGAGAGACGAACCCTTTCTGTGGATGGTGCCAGCGAATCAACGCCTCGACTCCTCTAACTTGAAACGGCTGCGGAGAGACGATTGGTTGGTAATAGAGTTCGAACTCATCATGACGCAACGCATGACGTAAATCACGTTCCATTTCGAGCGCCTGCAAGTAATGACTCCCATCTTCAATCTCATGATAGGAAAGAATCTGATCTTTCCCGGATGCTTTGGCTTCGTGTAAAACGACATCGAGTCGCGCCATCATCACCTCATAGGAATGATGCGTCGGTCCTGTCAATTCGTCGATGCCGATACTCAAGGTCAAATGGTTCATCCCTTGCTTCAAACCCCATTCGCGCAAATCTTTCACCAATTGATTGGCGATGATCATGAGCTCCTCGGTCGTCCATTCCGGATGAATCAAGATGAACTCGTCCGCTCCGATTCTCGCAACGAAGCCATCCTCTTTATAGAACATCAAACGAGAGGCAAAGAACGTCAGCATCGCATCTCCCGTACGCTGACCAAATTGATCGTTGATGCGGCGGAAGTTGTCGAGATCGATTCCCATCACTCCAATCGACCGGGTCGTGTCCGGTAAGCTCACGAACATCTCTTCGACCGCCAATCGGTTCGGAAGACGGGTCAAGGAATCGCGGAAGGCACGCGTCAACGATTCCTTTTGTGTCTGTTCGAGTGCATCGAGCACCTCGTTCATGCTGATGGCCATCTCTTCGATTTCGTCTTGTTGATTCGGATGCAATTGAATCCGTAACCGACTATTTCGTTCTTTCGTAATCCATTTCAGTTCGTTGACGATGCCCATCAATCGTTTCGTGACAATTTGATTCACCGTCCAAAAGAGTGTCAACAATAGACCAAGACCGAGGACAAGAAGCCCGATCATCCCCGTTTCTAACATGGTCTGCGTGTTGATATAGTACGTTCGCTTCACCGAGAAGTTGAGTTCCCAGTTCGCATCTTGATAGACGGATTGAAGCGGTAACGAGACACGGGCAAATTGATTGTCTTGATCGACCGTCAACTGTTGGTGTGAAAGAGGACTGATCGATAATTTCGTTTTTGCTTGGGCACTCATCGCGGCCATGAAGTCTGGACCGATTTTCTGAATGAGCACGAGCGTCCCACCGGGTTCTCCTGTCCCATCACTCTTCACAATCGGGTGACTCATGAAGACGACCGGACCGAAATCGGTGCCATACACCGCACTTTGTTTGATTCCTGACGAGTTGACGTAACGGATCAAGTCGTTCGTGAAAATCTCTTTGTCCTCTTCACGATCCAATTCATAAAATTGAGTAAACTCCGAGTAGACGACATTTCGATCACGGTCGAGGAAAATCATTGCGCCGACTCCTAAGTTTTCGAGTGTCTCTTCCCCCATGTTATTTTCAATGAATGCCTCATTCTGATTTTGAACAAAATCATAGGCGTTCGTCCAGACTGACCAATCGACAAGAATCCGTTCGAGCATGAGTCGGTGATTGGCGAACACTTCTGACACACTTTCGATTTGATCGCGGGTCATCGCCCTGTCCTGTTCAATACTTTTCTCTACAAAATACGGTTTGATGACGAATAAAATGACACCGATGAAGAGTACGATGTTCACAGCTATCGCAATAAATAATTTTGTTTGAACACGCAGGCCGACCACCCTCCTTCTTCAAGCTACTTTATTATTGTAGAACAGGATGTCAGCATTTCCTTTTTTTCGCATGAAAAAAAGGATGGGTTGACCCATCCTTCAAATAATCTGCGTGAACGCCCGTGACCCGATGTCCGTTCGGTGGAACGTCTCAGGTAAATCGAGTTGTGAAATCGCCGCATACACAGCCGTTTTCGCCTCAAGCAGTGTCGGCTTCGTCGCCGTCACAACGAGTAGACGACCTCCGCTCCCTACGACTTGTTGGCCCTTCTTTGTCGTGCCGGCATGGAAGACCAGCACATCTTTCGGAAGCGACTCAAATCCTGATAACACCTGGCCCGTGATCGGTCGGTCCGGATACCCTTCGGCCGCAATGACGACACCCATCGTGTATCCGTCAATCCACTCAACCGAATACGATTCTTGGCGAACGACCGCTTCAATCACGTCCAGGAGCGGTGATTTCAAGTTCGGCAAGATGACCTCCGTTTCCGGGTCACCGAAGCGTGCGTTGAATTCGATGACTTTTGGTCCATCCACTGTCAAGATGAGACCGGCGTACAAGAATCCTTCAAATGGAGTACCTCGCTTGACCATCGTCTGTACGAGCGGTTTTATTACGGTCTCGACGGCCTCTTCATACACGTCCTTTGGCAGATGCGGCATCGGGCTATATGCGCCCATCCCACCCGTGTTTGGTCCCCCGTCGCCGTCATAGGCACGTTTATGATCTTGCGAGGTGATCATCGGAATGACACGCTCTCCCGAGACGAACGCCATGAGCGAAAACTCTTCCCCATCGAGGAACTCCTCGATGACGACTTGTGACTGTTGCCCAAATTTATCCGTCGTGAAAATATCACGTATGGCAGCTTCCGCCTCTTCGACCGTGAACGCAACCGTGACGCCTTTACCGGCAGCCAATCCGTCCGCCTTGACGACGAGTGGTGCCCCTAACTTCTCGATATAGGCAAGCGCCGATGCCGCATCCGTGAACGCCTCGTACGCCGCTGTCGGAATTCCGGCTTCCATCATGACTTCTTTGGCGAATGCTTTGCTTCCCTCGAGTAAGGCAGCCGCTTTCGTCGGTCCAAAGATGTTCAGCCCTTTGTCGCGGAACGTATCGACGACTCCTGCCATGAGCGACGACTCCGGTCCGACAATCGTCCATTCGATTTCGTTCTCTTCTGCGAAATGGGCGAGCGCCTCCACGTCTGTTTCATGGATCGACGCGCACGTCATCCCTTCCATGAAGTCGTTGCCCGGTGCAACGAAGACGTGATGCCCGTCTTGTTTCAACTTCCATGCGAGCGCATGCTCGCGCCCTCCTCGACCGATGACCAATACGTTCATGACGCAAACCCCTCTCAGTGTTTGAAATGTCTGACTGATGTGAATACCATCGTAATGCCATGGCGATTTGCCGCTTCAATCGATTCGGCATCGCGAATCGACCCACCCGGTTGGATGATGGCCGTGATGCCCGCTGCCGCTGCCGCTTCGACCGTATCTGCCATCGGGAAGAAGGCATCACTTCCGAGAGCCGCGCCTGACGCGCGTTCCCCGGCTTGTTCAAAAGCGATTTTCGCTGCACCGACGCGGTTCATCTGTCCGGCACCGATTCCAATCGTCGTCTCGTCTTTTGCGACGACAATCGCGTTCGATTTGACGTGCTTGACGACACGCCATGCAAGTTTCAAATCTTCCCATTCCGCTGCTGTCGGGCGACGATCCGTCACGATTTGGCATGAGGCATCATCGAGTGTCATGTCATCCCCGTCTTGTACGAGCAATCCTCCGGCGACAGCCGTAAGGCGCATGCCTGTCATCTGTCCCATATCTAACGTCAACAACCGAAGATTCTTTTTCTCTTTCAATCGGTCAAGTGCTGCCTCGCTAAAAGATGGGGCAATGATGATCTCTAAAAAGATGTTGCGAAGGGCATCTGCCGTCTCAAGATCGACTTCACGGTTTAAGGCGACAATTCCACCAAAGATTGAGACCGGGTCGGCCGCATGAGCACGTTCGAACGCTTGAGAAATCGTCCGTCCGACTGCAACGCCGCACGGGTTCATGTGCTTGACGACGACTGCCGCCGGCTCAGTCAATTCACTGAGTGCTTCGAGGGCTGCATTCGTATCTTGAATGTTGTTATACGAGAGCTCTTTCCCGTGAAGCTGTGTCGCATTTGCAAGTGTCATCCCGTCATATAACGGTGTCTTATAAAACGCCGCTTGTTGGTGTGGGTTCTCTCCGTAACGAAGGTCTTGAACTTTTTCATACGTGAGCGTCAACTGCTCTGGGAACGTTTCGCCGATTTGACGACCTAAGTAGTCAGCAATCAACGCGTCATAGGCAGCCGTATGTCGGAACGCTTTCGTCGCAAGACGTTGACGTGTTTCAAACGATGTACCGCCTCCACGTACTTCCTCGGCGACGAGTGTATAATCACTCGGGTCCACGACGACGGTGACACTCGCATGGTTTTTCGCAGCCGAACGCAACATGCTCGGTCCACCGATATCAATGTTTTCAATCGCTTCTTCGTATGTCGTATTCTCTTTCGCAATCGTCTCCTTGAACGGATACAGATTGACCACGACATAATCGATTGGTTCGATGTGATGATCTTTCATTTGTGCGACATGCGTATCGAGGTCGCGACGTCCGAGCAAGCCCCCGTGAACGAGTGGGTGCAACGTTTTGACACGGCCGTCTAACATTTCAGGGAACGATGTCACTTCCGAAATGTTTTTGACTGGTAATCCTGCCTGTTGAAGCGCCGCCTCGGTCCCACCTGTTGAGATGAGCTCGATGCCCGCCTCATGCAAGACGGTCGCAAGTTCGACAATTCCCGTTTTATCAGAAACACTTAATAATGCTCTCACTTGAAAACCTCCTGTTGATTCAATACTTGTTGTAATACGCGCGGATACAGTTGGTGCTCGATCGTCTGAATGCGACGCGTCGCCTCGGTGCGGTCACACCCTTCAATCTCGACAGACGCCTGTGCGATGATCGGACCCGTGTCCATCCCCGCATCCACATAATGAACGGTCACACCACTCGTCGGTACGTTGGCGTCAAGCGCCTGTCCGATCGCGTCTTTACCCGGAAAAGCTGGTAAAAGCGATGGATGAATGTTTAGAATGCGATTCGGATATGCGGATAGTAACACATTACCGATCAAGCGCATATACCCCGCCAACACGATATAGTCTACACGAAGCGTACGGAGCAGGACGAGAATCTCTTCCTCGAACTCTTCTTTTGACGCGTACGCCTTCGGTGTAAACGAAAAACTCGGAATCCCGTGACGCTCCGCTCGATCGAGAACAGTAGCTTCTGGTTTGTCCGTCACGAGCAACACACATTCAGCAGACAAATGACCATCGGTGATCGCTTGCCAGATCGCTTCGGCGTTACTTCCCGATCCTGACGCAAAGATGGCAAATCGTTTCATTGGTCCACTCCTGAAATCCGGATGCCTGGACGACTCTCGACTTTCCCGATTCGGTGCGCAGTCTCCCCGACACGTTCAAGCGCCGCTTCGACGAGTTCCACATCTTCAGCTCGTACCGTGATCATATACCCGATTCCCATATTGAAGACGTTGAACATTTCTTGCTTCGAGATGTTCCCGACTTGTTCGAGCCAGTCGAATACAGGAAGACTCGGCCAACTCGACGCATCGAACGTGATGCCAAGACCTTCTGGCAACATGCGAGGCACATTCTCATAGAAGCCACCACCTGTGATGTGTGCCATCCCTTGAACCTTGCCTGTCGAAATGGCCGCTTTCGCCGCTTCGGCATAAATCCGTGTCGGCAACAGCAAGGCGTTCCCGAGTGTCGTATCGAGCATCGCAATCTCATCCGTATAATGAAGACCTTGTGCTTCCACGATATGACGTACAAGGGAGAACCCATTCGAGTGAACGCCTGAAGATGCAAGTCCGAGCACGACATCTCCATCCTGGATCGTCGAACCGTCGAGCAAGTCCTCTTTCTCTACGACACCGACCGCAAATCCAGCGATGTCATATTCGCCATCCGGATACATCCCTGGCATCTCAGCCGTTTCGCCACCGACGAGCGCACAACCGGCTTGGACACACCCTTCCGCAACACCTGCGACGATTCGCTCCAGTTTGGCCGGTTCTGCTTTCCCGGTCGCAATATAGTCGAGGAAATAGAGCGGTTCTGCTCCATGCACGAGACAATCGTTGACGCACATGGCGACGCAATCGATTCCAATCGTGTCGTGTTGGTCGAGCGCGAACGCCAATTTCAGTTTCGTCCCGACCCCGTCAGTCCCGCTCACGAGAATCGGATGTTTCATGTTCATCGAACCGAGGTCAATCATCGCTCCGAAACTACCGAGTCCTGTCATCACTTCCGGACGCATTGTCCGAGCGACATGACGTTTCATACGGGATACGGCCTCGTACCCTGCTTCTAAATTCACACCCGCTTGTTCATAACGAACGCTCATCGCTTTTCCCCCTTAAGCCTTTGTCTCTGTCACGAGTTCTGCCAGTTCAGTCGGATAAAGTCCCGTGAAGCATGCAGCACACTGCCCGCGTAGTGCTCCTTCGAATGGACGATCGATGGCTTCGACCGTTCCATCCAATGTGAGGAACGCTAGTGAATCGGCACCAATCTCTTCTCTGATTTCTTCAATGGATTTGGTTGCCGCAATTAACTCTTCCTTGGTGGATGTATCGATTCCGTAGTAACACGGATGTTTGATCGGTGGTGACGTGATGCGCACATGCACTTCCGTCGCGCCTGCCTCTCGTAGTAACGTGACGATTCGGCGACTCGTCGTTCCACGGACGATGGAATCATCGACCATGATGACGCGTTTCCCGTTTACGACACCGCGTAACGCTGACAACTTCATCTTCACCCCGCGCTCCCGTAATTCCTGGGACGGTTGAATGAACGTCCGTCCGACGTAACGGTTTTTAATGAGTCCCATTTCGTAAGGAATTCCGCTCGCCTCAGCATAGCCGATTGCCGCAGAAATACTCGAATCCGGAACACCTGTCACGACATCCGCTTCGACCGGTGCTTCTTCAAACATCTTTTTCCCCATGGCCTTACGCGCCGTATGCACGTTGATGCCATCGATGATGGAGTCTGGTCTTGAGAAGTAGATGTATTCCATTGAGCACATGGCACGGACGGCCGCTTCACTGAATCGCTCTGACGTGATGCCTTCATTCGTGATCATGAGCAATTCTCCTGGCTCCACATCCCGTACGTACGTCGCCCCCACGACGTCAAACGCACACGTTTCTGAAGCGAACACGTAAGCCCCGTCTTCGGTTTGTCCGAGTGACAATGGACGTAACCCATGCACGTCAACACCGACGTACAGTGCATCTTCCGTCAAGAACAGGAATGCGAATGCCCCGACGAGACGGGCCAAGCTGTCGGCGATTCGTTCTTTCAACGAATTGCCGCGACTCCGCTTGATGAGGTGGGCCACGACTTCCGTGTCGGACGTCGTCTGGAAGATCGCGCCTTCCGCTTCGAGCATATGTTTCAACTCGGTCGCATTCACAAGGTTTCCGTTATGCGCCATCGCCAAATCGCCAGTCAACGACTTGAAATGGAGCGGTTGAACATTCTCGAGCGTGTTGCCGCCAGCCGTCGAGTAGCGGACGTGTCCAATCGCATGATTCCCGGTGAGTGCGTCGAGAGATGTTTCGTCAAACACTTCGGTGACGAGTCCGAGTCCACGTTTCGCGTGGAGACGCTCTCCGTCTGCCGTGACGATTCCTGTTCCTTCTTGGCCACGGTGTTGCAAGCTGTGAAGTCCGTAATAGGCTAGGTGTGACGCTTCGATGTGACCGAACACACCGAAGACGCCGCATTCCTCGTTCATGCCTCGGATGTCATATAACATGGAATAGCTCCTTCCCATACACGCTCTAACTCTTTCACGTCCATTTCAATCAAGCGGTCGCTTGCGCGAACGACAAGAGTGGATGTTTCTGTAACTGTCCCGATTGCTTTTCCGTTCGTCATGCTCGCGAATGCCTCGGCATGTGCCTTGTCGACCGTCACGAGGAAACGTGACTGTGATTCACTGAATAGCGCCGTCACGAGATCTGTGTCAATCGTCACGTCCACGCCGAACCCTGTTCCAAAGACCAGTTCCGGTAACGCTGCCGCAAGACCACCCTCTGATACATCATGTGCCGCCGTGACCAGACCTTCACGGATAGCGTGAAGCAACGCCTTTTGTGTCTGACGTTCTTCTTCAAGATTGAGTGTCGGTGCATGACCGCTCACTTTTCCGTCTTGCAACATCTGAAGGGCACTTCCGCCAAACTCTGCTTTTGTCTCACCGAGTAAGAAGACGACGTCTCCCGCTTGTTTCGCAAACGATGTCGTAATATGTTCTGGTTTCTCGATGAGCCCGACCATTCCAACGACCGGTGTCGGGTAGATGGCTTGTCCGTTTGATTCGTTATAAAGCGATACGTTCCCTCCGATGACTGGCGTATCGAGCGTACGACACGCTTCTGCCATTCCTTCGACGGCTTGGTCGAGCTGCCAGAACCCTTCCGGTTTATCCGGGCTCCCGAAGTTGAGACAGTCCGTCAAGGCGATTGGTTCTGCACCACTTGCGACGATATTTCGTGCCGCCTCCGCGACAGCGATGGCTCCACCGACACGTGGGTCGAGATAGACATATTTCGCATTGCAGTCTGTCGTCATCGCGAGCGACTTCTCCGTCTCACGAATGCGAATGACCGCGGCATCACTACCTGGTGCGACGACTGTCGACGTTTGTACCATATGGTCATATTGCTCATACACCCAACGTTTCGAGGCGATGCTCGGCATCGCAAGGACATCTTTCCATGTCGCCATCACATCTTCGACGATTGGTGTGACCGGCTCCATTGCTTGGAAAGCTTCATAATATGCTGGAACTTTAGACGGTTTATGATAGACAGGAGCGTCTTCTGCGAGTGCGTCGACTGGTACTTCCGCCGCGACTTCCCCTTGATGAACGAGACGAAGTACTTTTTCTTCAATGACTTCCCCAACTTTGATTGCATGAAGTCCCCACTTCGTGACGATTGCTTCGATTTCGTCTTCATGTCCAGCTTTGACGACGAGGAGCATCCGCTCTTGCGATTCCGAAAGCATCATCTCGTAAGGTGTCATGCCTGTCTCACGTTGTGGGACGAGGTCTAGATTCATCTCGATTCCCATCCCTGCTTTCGATGCCATCTCTGCTGACGATGACGTCAATCCGGCTGCGCCCATGTCTTGAATCCCGACGAGCGCGGGGTGCTTGATGACTTCGAGACACGCTTCGATCAAGAGTTTCTCCATGAACGGGTCTCCGACTTGGACGGCTGGACGTTTCTCTTCCGCGTCTTCCCCGAGTTCTTCAGAAGCGAACGTGGCACCATGGATTCCGTCACGTCCTGTCGTTGCTCCGACGTACATGACCGAGTTCCCGACACCTTCCGCGATTCCTTTTTGAATGTCTTCATGACGGATAAAGCCGACGCACATCGCGTTGACGAGTGGATTTCCTGAGTAAGCCGGGTCAAAGGCGACTTCCCCACCGACAGTCGGGATACCGACACAGTTCCCGTATCCAGCGATGCCGGATACGACATGACCGAATAAATGTTTCACACGTGATTCGTTCAAATCTCCGAAACGGAGTGAGTTCAATAAAGCAATCGGACGGGCGCCCATCGAGAAGATGTCACGGATGATTCCGCCAACCCCAGTCGCCGCTCCTTGATAAGGCTCGATCGCGGATGGATGGTTATGACTCTCGATTTTAAAGGCGACGGCTTGGCCGTCTCCGATGTCGACGATTCCAGCCCCTTCTCCCGGTCCTTGTAAGACGTGCTTGCCGGTTGTCGGAAACTTCCGGAGCACCGGTTTCGAGTTTTTGTACGAACAGTGTTCAGACCACATGACCGAGAAGAGACCAATCTCTGTATAATTCGGTTCCCGGCCAAGCAGTGAGACGACGAGCGCGTATTCGTCGTCCGATAATCCCATCGTGGCATAGATCCGTTCATCACGAATTTGTGTAGCTGTCGGTTCAGTTGTAAGTAACATGTCGTGCCCCCCATTTTACGATTGATGTGAATAACCGTTTACCGTCTTCCCCACCGAGCAACGCTTCGACCGCACGCTCCGGGTGTGGCATCATGCCGAGTACGTTCCCTGCCTCGTTCGTGATGCCGGCGATGTTTTCGACCGATCCGTTCGGGTTCTCTTTATAGGTGAACACAATCTGGCCATTTGCCTTCAATGCCGCAAGTGTCGCATCGTCACAGTAGTAGTTGCCCTCACCGTGTGCGATTGGCACGCGAATCGTTTCCTGTGCCGCATACTCACTTGTGAACATCGTCTCGTTGTTTTCGACGACGAGGTCGACGGTCTTACACATGAATTTCAAATCGCGGTTTCGCATCAATACACCTGGGAGGAGTCCCGCTTCGACGAGCACTTGGAATCCGTTACATACGCCAAGAACCGGGCGTCCTTCTTCCGCGAAACGCTTCACTTCAGCCATGATTGGTGAAAACTGGGCGATTGACCCGCAGCGCAAGTAGTCTCCGTATGAGAAACCGCCTGGTAAGAGGACTCCATCAAATCCTTCAAGTGAGGTTTCCGTATGGAACACGTATTCCGCTTCTTCCCCGAGCACATCTTTTACCGCATGGTACATGTCGAGGTCACAGTTTGATCCTGGAAAGACGATGACCGCAAACTTCATGCGAGTACCCCCATCTCGATTTCAAAATTCTCAATGACCGTATTGACGAGTAACTTCTCACACATTTCTTTGACCATGGCTTCTGTCGTGTCGTCCGCTACTTGAAGCTCGATGACTTTCCCGATCCGCACCGATTCAACTCCAGCGAATCCGAGATGTTCGAGTCCACCTTTTACAGCTACTCCTTGTGGGTCGAGTACACTTTCACGTAATGTCACATACACGTTTACTTTTTTCATTGTCCGTTTCCCCCTATGCGTGTTAACAATTGTCCATACGTTTCAGTCAAAGAACCTAAATCGCGACGGAATACATCTTTATCAAGTTTCTGTTTCGTTTTTTTGTCCCAGAGACGGCACGTATCCGGTGAGATTTCATCCGCCAAAATGATCGTCCCATCCACTTTTCCGAACTCTAGTTTGAAATCGATCACGTCGATGCCGTGTTGACTAAAGAAATCGAGCAAGACATCGTTTACCCAAAGCCCGAGTTGTCGCAATGTTTCGACTTCTTTGTGTGTGGCAACTTGCAATAATCGGATATGATCTTCTGTGAGGAGTGGGTCCCCAAGAGCGTCGTCCTTATAATAAAACTCGACAATCGGTGCGAGGAGCGGTGTTCCCTCTTCCCAACCGAGACGTTTCGCTAGACTACCGGCCGCGACGTTGCGGACGACCACTTCTAACGGGATGATGTCGACACGGCGGACCAACTGTTCTCGCTCTGAGATTCGTTTGATAAAGTGCGTCGGAATCTTGTTGTCATGCATCAATTCGAACAACTGGGTCGTGATGGCGTTGTTTAAAATCCCCTTCCCATCAATCGACTCTTTCTTCTCTCCATTGAATGCTGTCGCATCGTCTTTGTAGTACACACGAAGCACACCCGCTTCTTCTGTCTCAAATAATGCCTTCGCCTTACCTTCATAAATTGCTTTCATCTGAACCGTTCCCCCTTAAAAGTGAGAGGGGCATGTCGCCCCTCAACGATTACAAACCACAGCGTTCAAAAATCGTATCGACACGACGTACGTGATAACGCGGGTCGAACAACTCATCGAGCTCTTCACTCGTAAAGAGTGCGCCCATTTCTTTGTCCTCTTCAATCAATGTACGGAACATCGTCTCTTCTTCCCATGCCTGCATCGCCTTCGGTTGAACCGCGTCGTATGCCGCTTCACGAGACCAACCCTTTTCGATGAGACCGAGTAAGATCCGTTGCGAGAAGATGATTCCGAACGTGCGGTCCATGTTGCGACGCATGTTGTCCGGGAAGACCGTCAAGTTCTTCACGATGTTACCGAAACGGTTCAACATGTAGTTGAGGAGAATCGTTGCATCCGGAATGATGATTCGTTCTGCTGATGAGTGCGAGATATCACGTTCATGCCAGAGTGGGACGTTCTCGTATGCTGTCATCATATGACCGCGAATGACGCGTGCAAGACCCGTCATATTTTCAGAACCGATTGGGTTACGTTTATGCGGCATCGCCGACGACCCTTTTTGTCCTTTCGCAAAGAACTCTTCCACTTCGCGTGTCTCTGTTTTTTGAAGTCCACGAATCTCCGTTGCCATCTTTTCAATCGATGTGGCAATCAATGCGAGTGTTGACATGTACTCGGCATGACGGTCACGTTGGAGAGTCTGTGTCGAAATCGGTGCAGCTTGGATACCGAGCTTGTCACAGACGTATGACTCGATGAACGGGTCGATATTCGCAAACGTCCCGACCGCTCCGCTCATCTTCCCGAATTCAATCGTTTCGCGAGCTGCCATGAAGCGTTTTTTGTTCCGTTTCATCTCTTCATACCAGAGGGCGAGCTTCAGACCGAACGTGGTCGGTTCTGCGTGCACGCCGTGGGTACGTCCCATCATGATGTCATACTTATGTGCTTTCGCTTTTTCTGCGAGAATACCGATGAAGCGATCTAAATCGGCTTCTAAAAGATCATTCGCCTGTTTGATTAAGTACGAGAGTGCCGTGTCGACGACATCCGTCGACGTCAAGCCGTAATGTACCCACTTTTTCTCTTCTCCTAGTGTCTCGGAAACGGCACGAGTGAACGCGATTACATCATGACGTGTCTCTTGTTCAATCTCTAGAATGCGATCCACATCAAACGATGCCTTGTCCCAAAGGACTTGGACATCTTCTTTCGGGATGATACCGAGTTCACTCCAAGCCTCACAGGCATAAAGTTCAACTTTTAACCAAGCCTCGAATTTGTTTTGATCAGTCCAAATGTTTGCCATCTCTGGGCGGGTATAGCGTGAAATCATAAAACGGTCTCCTTCCAAATTGCCAGTTGTTCGATGGTATGAAGCGCTTCTTCGACCGTGTCAGCAAGGACGTTCAAATGTCCCATTTTACGACCTGTCTTCGCTTCATCTTTTCCATACAGATGTAGTTTAACATTCGATGGCAATGCTTTGACATGAAGTCGTGGCATATGCTCACCGAGAAGGTTGACCATGACGACAGGCGATATCAATCTCGTCCGTCCGAGGCGCATCCCGGTCACGGCTCGAATGTGTTGTTCAAATTGTGAGGTTTCACAAGCGTCAATCGTGTAATGCCCGGAGTTGTGGGGACGTGGTGCAAGCTCATTCACATATAGACGGCCATCCGTCATGACGAACAGTTCGACAGCGAGCGTTCCCATTAAACCGATATGGTCTGCGAGCTGGAGTGCGAGATGTCTTGCATCCTCTTGAATCTCATTTGATACGCGAGCCGGTACAATTGATAAATGTAGGATGTTGTTGTGATGAATGTTTTCACTGATCGGGAATGTCGACGTTTCGTCATGTCCTCTTGTCACAATGACCGAGATTTCTTTTTCAAATGGCAACCAAGCCTCGGCGACGTATTCCTGTTCGACAAAATGTTCAGCGAAGGTCTGAAGATCATGTTCCGACCGAATGACCGTCTGCCCTTTCCCGTCATAGCCGAAACGACACGTTTTGATGACAAACGGTAAACCGAGCTTCTCATATGCCTGCCGTACATCTCGAACCGTACGTACCGAAACATACGGTGCGACACGTAGTCCTGCTGATTCAATCATCTGTTTCTCTAAGATGCGATGTTGCGTCGCCTTCAATACGTCCATACCTTGTGGGCATTTTTCTTCGATGGCTGCAATCATTTCCGTATCGATGTTCTCAAATTCATACGTCACAACGTCTGAACGAGCAGCGAGTTCTTTTGCGGCATCGACATCATCAAATGAGGCAACAATTGAATCTGCCACTTGAGCAGTCGGTGAATTGGGGTTCGGGTCAAGACAAAGTGTCGTGTATCCCATTGCACTCGCACTGAGTGACATCATCCGTCCAAGTTGTCCTCCACCTAAAATTCCAATTCTCATCAAACCAACTCCTCCGTTCCTCGCATCGCCATCTCTTGTTTCTTCTCACGAAATGCATCAAGTCGATTTGTAATGTCTGTGGAGTGGATGCTGAGGATTTGAGCAGCCAATAATCCTGCATTCGTTGCTCCCGCTTTTCCGATGGCAACAGTTGCTACTGGAACTCCTGCAGGCATCTGAACAATGGAGAGGAGCGAATCCATTCCATTGAGTGCTTTCGACTGAACCGGGACACCGATGACAGGAAGTGTCGTTTTCGCAGCGACCATTCCAGGAAGGTGGGCTGCCCCACCAGCACCCGCAATGATCACTTGGATGCCTCTGCCTCGTGCCTCTTCAGCATATTCGAACATAAGGTCTGGTGTACGGTGAGCGGATACGACTTGTTTTTCATATGGAATCTGCAACTCATCCAACACGTCACACGTATGTTTCATCGTCTCCCAATCAGATGAACTTCCCATGATTACTCCAACTGCTACGTTCATTCCCAATGTCCCCCTTACAAAAAGAAATCCCTAAACCGACAATCAGTTTAGGGTATAGGCATGACAAATACACGTCCGCTACACCCCATAGTCTGATCAGAATCGGTAATCAGGTAGAAACTTGCAAGCCATTTCCTTGCGATTATATGGAGCACTATTTATTTTTCTTATCTCACACGCCTATCGTACCTTGTTCTTTGAAAACATGTCAATAAACTGCGAACATTTTAATTGTCTGAATATTTATCGTTCGCTTTTTGGATGTTATCAGCACAATTTTCTCCGATAATGTATGCTATTGAAAAGGGGGGAGTTCGATGAGTTACATATCGAGTCTTAGAGAAGTGGTTGGCAACCGACCGATCATCAGTGTGGGAGCAACCATTTTGGTCATCAATCAAAAGCAAGAGGTACTGATGCAATTCCGATCGGATACACTTGACTGGGGTTTACCAGGAGGATCGATGGAACTCGGGGAAACGTTGGAAGAAGTCGCTGCTAGAGAAGTGAACTACTCGCCACTTATTTGCTTCGCAAATTGAAGTGGGAGCTTCTTGGGAAGACCGTACTTTTATTAGCCACGATTGTTTACCAAGCTCGTCGGGTGGTTCCCACCCTGAAGG